>JAYSUN010000446.1:0-3733 GCA_043719045.1 Hyphomicrobiaceae bacterium
GCCGCCTCAATCCAAGCAAACTGCTAGGGCGGAGATTAGGGCGGATGGCAGTAAAGTCGAAATAACTCAATTATTACAAGGCTAATGTGGCGGAGAGAGTGGGATTCGAACCCACGGTACGCTTTCACGCACACACGCGTTCCAGGCGTGCGCCTTAAGCCACTCGGCCATCTCTCCGGAGGGGACGTTCGGCGCGCACTATAGTTGGGCCGTTGCTACGTGCAAGCGCCAAATCTGCGGCGCATCGGCGACACATAGCGGCTGCGTGGGGAAGGCTTCCGATGGCGTTGCCCGACATGCTGGAATCGTCGCGCCGACGTCTCCGTCGGTTTCCGCAAATTCGCCAGTTTTCGCCGACTGGAGCGCTTTCCATATGATGTGGCTCATGAAAGCGCTCTAGACTCTTTGTGGATCGCATTTTCTGCGGTTAACCGGAAACTGCCCTGCCCTGCCCTGCCCTGGCCTGTCATAGCGACCCGGAACAGTTCTGACCGGTCCTGCCGCTGACCGCGTGTCGGCCAGCGCAAAAAAACAAGATCGGCGCCCGATCGCACCAGCGACAGAGTCAAAACGCCCGCGCCGGTAGCACACCGCGCAACTCTGGAGCGCCGCGAGAAATCTGCTGGCACACTGCCGCGAACGGTTCGCGACAGCCGGCAGAACGCCACTCAAGCGACTTTGGCTTTCAGCTCGCCCTTCGCATAACGCTTCGCCATCTCGGCCAGCGTTGCCACGCGCTTGATCTTGCTCGCCTGACCCGCCGTGTTGAACTCCACCAACCGCTGCTTGCACAGCTTCTGCATGGCGTCCATCGCCGGCTTCAGGTACTTGCGCGGATCGAATTCACCCGGCTCTTCGGCCAGCACGCGGCGGATCTGGCCGGTCATCGCCATACGATTATCCGTATCGATATTGATCTTGCGCACGCCATGCTTGATGCCGCGCTGGATCTCTTCGACCGGCACCCCCCAAGTCGGCTTCATCTTGCCACCGAACGTGTTGATGATGGCCTGCAGATCCTCCGGCACCGATGACGACCCATGCATGACCAGATGCGTGTTCGGCAGCTTACGGTGGATCTCCTCGATCACGTGCATCGCCCGCACTTTGCCATCCGGTTTGCGCGAGAATTTGTACGCGCCATGCGACGTGCCCATCGCAATCGCCAACGCGTCAACCTGCGTTTCCATGACGAATTTGACAGCTTCATCCGGGTTGGTCAGCAGCTGGTCGTGGCTGAGTTTGCCTTCCGCACCGTGACCATCTTCCTTGTCACCCATGCCGGTTTCGAGCGATCCGAGGACGCCCAATTCCCCCTCGACCGAAATGCCGCCCAGATGCGCCATGTCCGTCACCGCCTTGGTAACGCCGACGTTGTAATCCCAGTCGGCGGCCGACTTGCCATCGGCTTTCAATGAGCCGTCCATCATGACCGATGTAAAGCCTGCCTGGATCGCCGTCATGCAGGTCGAAGGCTCATTGCCATGGTCCAGATGCACGCACACCGGAATGTGCGGATAAATCTCAGTGACCGCATCCATCATGTGCTTCAGCATGATGTCGTTGGCGTATGAGCGTGCCCCGCGCGAAGCCTGGATGATCACCGGGGCGTCGACCTCATTGGCCGCGGCCATGATCGCCAGCGCCTGTTCCATGTTGTTGATGTTGAACGCGGGCACGCCATAGCTGTGCTCGGCAGCGTGATCCAGAAGCTGGCGCAGGGTGATACGGGCCATGGGTGTCTCTCTTGACAGCTGATCGGCAAAAGTCAACGCGGCTGATGTCTCGTCTACCGCGCCCTGTACCGCGATTGCACGATCGAGGCCAAGAGGTTCAAGCAAGAGGTTCAAGCCAGCAGAGCTGCCAGCTTGTTAACTCTCGTTTCACTCCCTGCGTGTTGCAATCATAAATTGTGGTATTGTTGATTTCCTAAATTTTGAGGCGAAAATCGGGCCTGCCAAAAACGCGTACCAACGGATTGTCCGCCACTGATCGTTAACCTTCGGAGCTTGCCATAACGCACCTACTCACCATACGCCCGGGCATCTCAGCCATGAAGCCACTCCTCCTCCGCTTGCATCGGTGGATCACGTTTGCGTTCGCGCTTCCCCTGGCCGTGCTGATCATCACCGGATTGATGTTGTCATTCGACCCGATCCTTGCCGATCGCGGCGTCACCGGCGGCTCGATCTCGCTCATCCAGATCGAAAGCGTCCTCGCCAAGCACGACCCTGACAAAAGAGCCACGTCGCTGAACGTTCGTGCCTTCGAGAACCTGGTCGTCGTTGCGGAAGGCCGGGGCGTGGGCTCGCGTATTGACGTCGCCACCAACGCTGTCATCCCTGCCGAAAAACGCCTCTGGTCCGACACCCTGACGACGGCCAAGCGCCTGCACGAAACCTTTCAACTGGAACTCGGCTGGCTCGTCACGGCGTCCACGATCGCCATGCTGATAGCGATGATTTTCGGCCTATCCATGGGTTGGCCGTATGTTCGCAACACGCTCGGTGGCTGGCATCGCGCAACCGCATGGGGACTTTCGCCACTCCTTCTCCTCACGCCGCTGACCGGCCTCGCCCTTGCCTACCGCATCACGCTGACGCCACCTCCCGCCAAGATCGACGGGCCGCCCGTGCCCCTGCACGAGGCGGTCAAAATCTTCGGTGCGAAGCATAATTTCGCCAGCGTCATCTGGCTCCGCCCGCAAGGCGGCGCCGAACAGTTCCGATTCGCCGTGAATGACCCATACCGGCTGTGGTGCAGGGATGCCACTGCCTGTGCCCACCATATCGGTACGTTTGCAAATAGGCACTGCGGGCAGCCCCCAAACCACTTGAATTTTGCTGCGCAAAACCAGGATCTGTTTTCGGAGGTTGGTGTTTAATCGGAACTTCTCTCGATACGATCCAGAAAGTTGGACAATTCGCCCACCCACTTGCGCGACGCGTCGATATTGGCGGCTTCAGCCGCCTGTTGAATGGCAGCACCGATATCAGTGATGGCTGGGAATCCAAACATTCCACCAGCACCCCTGACGTCATGCCCCAGAATTTGCAAGGTCTGAAAGTCACGCTGATCCAAGGCGTCCTGCAGCGCGATGACCTTCTTTCGGCAGCTTTGCAGATACGCCGGAATAAGATGCGCGAATTTAGGGTTGGTGCGCACGAGGGCCACGTCGTTCCGCCAGTTTTCCTCTTTTAATGGCGGCGGCATGCCTATGCCACGCTCTCTGATCGCTTGCAGTAGCACTTCTTGCTTGATTGGCTTCGTCAAAAACGCCGTGCATCCTGCTGCGAGACATTTTTCCCTATCCCCCTTCAAGGCTGATGCGGTCAGCGCGATGATCGGCGTGGGCCGCCGATTGTTCGCCTGTTCCCACGCACGAATCTTCCGCGTGGCGGTCAAGCCATCCATGACAGGCATTTGCCGGTCCATCAGGACGAGGTCGTAGTCTCCGGCTGCAAACATTTCACAGGCCATGGCCCCGGTCTCGGCAATTTCGATCCGGTACGGTGTATCCTCCAGGTAGGCGACCGTGATGATGCAGTTGTCGGGGGAGTCCTCCGCCAGAAGAATTCGCAGCGCCGGTAGCGGCAGGTACAGACTGGTGTCGACTGGCTCGATCGCCCGCAGTGCAGCCCCGATCCAGATCTCGAATGGCACGACAAGAGAAAATACGCTGCCCTTCTCGACTGTGCTTTCGGCCCAGACCCGTCCACCCATCAGCTCGACC
>JAYSUN010000447.1:0-10661 GCA_043719045.1 Hyphomicrobiaceae bacterium
CGACGAAGTGGCTTTCCGGTTCGTCGTAGAAAATGCGACCAAGCAAAGACTTAGAGCGCAATTCCGATTCCGAAGGATCGGAATGTGCTCTAGGTCCCACCTAACCGATATCCCAGCCGGAGCCCCGCAGAATGCCGACCGTTGTCTTCGCCATCGGCGCCGTTGTTGCCGTCACGCTGTTGACTTTGCTGTTCATCACGCTGTTTCACCGCCCGCTCCGCATCTGGCCGACACCGGGTATCGGTAGCTGGCAAAGCTATGTTTTCTGGCCGTTGTTCCGCGGCCTCAACGTGCTGTGCTTTGCCATGGCTGTTGCCGACCGCGCGACGCTGCTGGGCTTGCCACTGTGGCTGCGACTGCTCGCCTTTGTGTGTCTTGTCGGTTCGATCGGACTGTTCATCTACGCGTTCCGCAGGCTTGGTCGTGACAACAGCTACGGCGCGCAGGACGGTCTCGTTACGGCCGGCATCTACCAGTGGTCGCGCAACCCCCAGAACGCCATGCTGATCGTCGTCTACGCCTGTCTTGCGGTTTCAGCCGACAGTGTCCGAACCTACCTGCTGTGCGCCGCGATGATGGCCGTTTACGCCGTCATGGTGCTCGCCGAAGAGCCATGGCTGGAGACCACCTATGGTGCTGCCTATCGCGACTACTGCCAACGCGTGCCACGCTTCTTCAATTGGCGTCGGGCCGTCAACTTGGCACGCGCAAGCCAGCGTTGAGTCAAAGCCAAACCGAGGTTCTGCGGCACCTCGTCAGCAGTTCAGGACCGTCGCGCCTGCACGTACTCGGGATTGAAGATGTTCGCAGGGTCAATCTGGCCTGCAAACGCTGCCAAAATATTGTCGACCGTAGCCATCGCCATGGCCCGGCCACTCTCGACGGTCGACGCAGCGCTGTGCGGCGAGATGAGCACGTTTGGCAGTTTCAACAGAGGATGATTGCTTGGCACAGGCTCTTCGGCAAACACATCGAGGCCGGCGGCTGCCAACGGGCCGTGCGTCAGTGCGTGTGCAAGTGCCGCCTCGTCGACGAGATCGCCCCGCGCGCAGTTGATAAACAACGCACCTGGTTTCATCGCCGCGAACTCTTTGCTGCCCATCATGCCGGCTGTGACTGGAGTGCGCGGCACGTGCAGCGTGAGAACATCGGCCTGCGGTAACATGGTGCGAAAATCGCTGGCGACCTCACAACCGAGTTCCGCGGCGTGCGCATGGTCCATGGCGATGTCAACGACGACGACGCGCATTCCAAACGCACGCGCGCGGACTGCGACCTCCTTACCAATGCGGCCAAAGCCGATCAACAGCAGCGTCCGGCCCTTCAATTCGAATGCTTTCATTTTGTATCGCCGCGCCCAATCGCCGTCACGCACCGCACGATCATAGCCGATGACATCCTTCGACAATGCCAGCATGTACATGAAGGCCTGCTCGGCGACCGAGACCTTGTTCGCCTGCGCGGTAATCAGCACGGGAATGCCGCGACCGGAGCAATAGTCAACATCGACGTGGTCGCAACCAACACCATGCTTGGCCACCACGGACAGTTTGTTAGCCTGCGCCAGGACGTCCGACTTCAGAGCGTAGGTTCGGCATGCAATCGCGTCCGCCTCTGCAATTGCCTTTGCCATGGCGTCTTTCGACAAGCTGTGACCATGGATGATTGTGATGCCCGGCTCTGCTTCCAAGCGTGCAATGGCGTCGGCATGGATCGGCTCAGTAATCAGGACCGTGCGCATGCTGGTGGACTCCCCGCAGTTTTCAAACTCAGGCCACCGCAGCAGCCCACTCAACGTCATCCCAATAGCTCTATTGGCCGATTGCTCTGGAGGGCACCTGACCCGATTTACCGGGCGTGATCATCACCAATTCACCGACGGTAAAAAAACGCGGCGAGCAAAGCCCGCCGCGTTTCAAAGACGAGTGCAAACACCAGGGCCTAAGATCTAAGCCTTC
Organism: Hyphomicrobiaceae bacterium; assembly: GCA_043719045.1. Classification (GTDB taxonomy): domain Bacteria; phylum Pseudomonadota; class Alphaproteobacteria; order Rhizobiales; family Hyphomicrobiaceae; genus JABFRJ01. The sequence continues at coordinate 1,959 of JAYSUN010000447.1, forward strand.
TTACCGGTCCGTGCTTTTCGCGCCGCATAGCGGGCGTCACGAGCGGCTTTCTGCTCGTTTTCACGCTCTTTTTGCTCAGCCAGCTTGGCCTGATAAGCCGCCCGCTCGGCTTTGACTTGCGACTGATAAGCGGCCTCTTTGGCAGCCTTCTCTTCGACGACGCGACGGATCTTGTCTTCCTTCGCACCGCGCTGACGCTCTTCGCGTTCCGCAGCAGCACGAACCCGTTCCGCCTGTAGTTTTTCGAAGTCTGGGTGGCCAGGGATAACCCGGCTCTTCATCTTTTCCAGGATAGCTTTCCTGGCGTCGACTGCGGCAGTGCGACGGTCATTGTGATCCAGGTATTTAAATCCGGCCATGCGTGTCCCGTGGTTGATCAGTTGATCCTGGAGCCCATAACTTGCTTACGCTTGGCTTCGCAAGGGCAAAACAGGACGGCGATTGCGCCCAAAGCGCAACGGTGTTGTGTGGCATTTATGTTTGAAGCCTGAGATGAACATACCACTCCAAGCCCAGAGAGCCAAGACGTGATGTTGCCGCATCCACAGTCAATCCGGCCCCATCGATTGGCCCTTAGTGACCCCCCGCGTGGCATCGGCTAAAGCTTTTACCACGCACACCGAACGACCACCTCCGGAGTTCTCGATGTTACACACGCCCCGCGCCCGTCGCGGCATGGTTACGTCGCCGCATCATCTGGCCAGCGAGGCAGGCCTGCGTATCCTGCGCGAAGGCGGTAACGCCATCGAGGCCGCTATTGCCATGGCAGCCGCGTTGCCCGTGGTCTATCCGCACATGACCTCGATCGGCGGCGACGGGTTTTGGCTGATTGCGGCCCCAGGCAAGGATCCGATCGCCATCGACGCCTGCGGTGGTGCGGCCGCGGCGGCCACCCCGGAGCTCTACAAGGCTGCGGGTCTCGCATCGATCCCCTGGCGCGGAGCGCTGGCTGCCAACACTGTCGCCGGCACCATCTCCGGGTGGGGCGAAGGGTTACGAATGAGCGAGAAACTGGGTGGCAGATTCACTCTCGCCCGCCTCGTCGAAGACGCTGTCTGGCATGCCGAGAATGGTTTCCCTGTGACGCGCAGCCAATCCGAACTGACAGCTGCAAAGCTGCCCGAGTTGAAAGGCGTGGCCGGTTTCGCGGAGCAATTCCTGGTCAAGGGCAGGGCACCTGCTGAAGGCGCTCTGATGAAGTTCCCAGCCCTGGCCGAAACACTGAAACGCTTGGGCAAAAAGGGCACTGAGGAATTTTACAGCGGCAAGCTCGCCAAAAAACTGGCAGCCGACCTCGCGGCCATTGGCGCCCCAGTCACTCTCGACGATCTGAGCCGCCACCGAGCGGCCCGCCGCACGCCGCTCTCGGTCGATGTCCGGGCTGGGCAACTGTTCAACTTTCCGCCGCCCACGCAGGGTCTTGCCTCGTTGATGATCCTGGCTCTTTTCGACCGCCTGAAGATCAAAACCGTCGACGACGCGGCCTATCTGCACGGCATCATCGAGGCGACCAAACAGGCCTTTATCGTGCGGGATCGGATCATTGGCGACCCAGGCAGCATGACCGAAGACCCGGCCAGCTATCTGGACAAGTCCGTGCTCGACAAACTCGCCAAGAAAATTGACCCGAAATCGGCGCTCCCGTGGCCAGCACCTGTTGACAATGGAGATACCATCTGGCTCGGAGCCATCGACGCCAAGGGCATCGCCGTCAGCTTCATCCAGAGCATCTATTTTGAGTATGGTTCGGGCTGCGTGCTGCCGGAAACGGGCATCGTCTGGCAGAACCGCGGGGCATCGTTCGGCCTCGACAAAGCCGGACCGCGTTTACTCGCGCCGGGCCGCAAGCCATTCCATACGCTCAACCCCGCAATGGCCCGCCTCGCCGATGGCCGCACCGTCGTCTACGGGACGATGGGAGGTGAAGGCCAACCGCAAACTCAGTCCGCGATTTTCTCACGTTACGCGATGTTCGATCTGCCACTTCAGGAGTCGATCACCCGGCCCCGCTGGCTTCTGGGCAAGATGTGGGGCCAGGATACAACCACACTGAAGCTCGAGAACCGCTTTGACCCGGCGGTCATTTCGGCACTGAAAAAACTCGGCCATGACGTTGAAGTCTTATCGGATTTCTCGGTCAGCATGGGTCATGCAGGAGCCATTGCACGCTCAGCAGACGGCACCTTCGAAGGCGCAACTGATCCGCGCAGTGATGGATCTGCTGTCGGCTTTTAGTGGCAGCTGGCGGCGGTCAATTTTAAGCTGTGCCGAACTTCCGCTCGACGCGCACACCGATATCGGCCAGCAACGACGTTGGCAGCAAGCCACCGGCACAGATGATCAGGGCGTCATTGCGCAGACTATGCGGACGGCCATTCATATCCAACACGACACGTTCGGCTTCAACACGGGTCAACGTGGATGGCATCAATACTTGCATTCGCCCCGCGTTGACTGCGGCCTCAAGTTTTTGACGATTAACGGGTCTGGCGCGCTCAAAAGCGGTGCCTCGATACGACAACGTGACGCTGCCAACTGGATGCCGCGATAGTTCAATGGCGGCTTCGAGCGCGCTGTCGCCACCGCCGACGATGAGCACATGCTGCCCGCGGTACTGTGACGGCTCGTCGAGGCTATAGACGACTTTAGAAAGATCTTCACCTGGCACACCCAACCGCCGGGGCGAGCCTCGGCGCCCGGTCGCGAGGAGGATGGTTTTGGCGCTCGCAGGCCCGGCTGTCGTTTCAAGATCAAATCCTGCCAGGGTTGGCGTAATTCGCGTCACGCGCACCCCCTCATGAATTTGCAATTGCGTCTTGCGCAACACTGTCTGCCACAAGGCCAACAAGCGCTCCTTGCGCACCCGCCTGAACCGGACTTTGCCATACAGAGGCAACACTGCTGGCCGGGTCATCACCAGTTTTGAACGGGGATAGCGCGCCACCGTGCCACCCAACGTATCCTGCTCCAAGGTCAGATAACGCAGGCCCTTTTGTTTGGCGGTCAAACTGGCCGCGATTCCGGCAGGACCACCACCAACGATAACGACATCATACATCCCGGCCTGACCACGCTGGGGATGTTTGGCGATGGCATCCATGGCCTGCCGCCCTTGCTCAACGGCATTGGCAATCAGCCCCATACCGCCGAGCTCACCGGCGATAAACAAGCCCGGCACAGTGGATTCAAACGTCGGCGACACGATGGGGATATCGACGCCACGCTTGGCTGTGCCAAAGACCAGTTCGATGGCGCCGACGGGGCAGGCGGTTTTGCAAGCACCGTGACCGATACACGCGCCGGGGTCTAGCAGCTGCGCTTTGCCGCCGATCATGCCGATGATCTTGCCTTCAGGACAGGCATGCGTACATGCGCCGCAGCCGACACATTTGGCTGGGTCAATGACGGGATGCAGCGACGCTGGTTCGGTCGTGCCAACTTCCTCAGATCGTTGCAAACGCGCAGTAGCGGCTCGTTCCCGCAGCAGCCGCACGCCGCCAAATACCAGCCACAGGGCCAGCAGCGCCAGCCCGTAGACCCAATAGCCGATATTTGGCAGTGCATTGATCATGACTGGGCTGTGCTGCAGACTTGCGGCGCGCGTATGGCGCCTTCGGAACTCTCGTTTGCTTCGATTGCAACACAATATTGAACATGTCGTCAGATAAGGGCGTGTTAACGGCCGACACAGACAGCTGTCCAGCTGCCAAGCTGCGGAAGTGGGGGAGCGGGGGAGCGGGGGACAAAGCTTGAGCGCGCTAGCTGACATCCGATCAACGCCGCCGAGCCCGGCAACCAATGATGCCGGCTCGGGCCGGACTGCGCAGCCGACGATACGGACGGCTACGGTCGTGTTGTATCTAGTGCTTGCGGCACTCGCGCTGATCCCTGGCGTCATGCTGAAGTTCGAACTGGCCTTTGGTCAAGCCAGAGCCGATCAAGCGCTCCGGGCTCTGGCCGCTTGCCTTGATGACATCCGGTTTGGCAGTGGCCTACGCTTCTGGCTGGGGGTCAGCGGCGCGACGCTGATGGGCTTGCTCCTGCTGTATCCCGTGCGCAAAGCCCTGGCGAAAGGACGTTGGCTCGGCCGCATCGGTGGCTGGTTTCATATCCACATTGTGTTCGGGATCTTTGGCCCGGTCCTGATTGCTTATCACAGCAATTTTGGCCCCGGCGGTTCCAATGCCAACGTTGCCTTGTGGTCGATGATTGCCGTGGCCGTCAGCGGCATCATCGGTCATTTTATCTACGCGAACGTCAGTGCGTCATTCTACGCCAACAAACAAAAGGCGCGCGAACAGTTGGACGGTATCGAGGCAGCACTGAGCCAACTCAATACCATGCATGCCTCGCGCAAGCAGATCGTGGATGGTCTGGCCGCCTTTGAAGCCGAATTGCTGACGCCGCGGCAGGGTGTGATCGCAAGTTTGCTGGCGCGATTTCGCCTCGAGACACGTAAGCGCCAATTGGCGCGCTCATTGAGTTGGCATCTGTCGGAGGCGGCCGATCAACTGCACATGAGCGAATTGGATCACGAACAGTTGCGCGGCATCATCGGCCGGCATTTCGGCGCCTACGTTCGAACCGCGCGCCATGCGTCGAGCCGTTCGATCCGAGAGCAAATCTGGGCCCGTTGGCGCTTGTTCCATTTGCCGGCTTTCATCATCATGGCCGTCGCGACGGTGCTGCATGTTGCAGCCGTCTGGAACATGGACGGACCGACCCAGCAGACTTCGGCTCCGGCGCCGAATGTTGAGCAATCGGCCACTGCCGCCAGCCAATCCGGGGCAATCGATACGCGCCGTGTGAACTCTGTTCCGGTTGCGCCCCCCGGATCGTCAGCGCGGCCGGTGAACCCGCCTCAGCCAAAACCTGCGGCCAGGCAAGCGACACCAGCCACAGAAACGATGTCGGAGTCACCCAAACTCAAGGTCGAACCGAGACCAGTGACGAAGTCCGCAGAGGCTCCACAAATCGCAACGACGGTGCCCGCGATTGAAAAGCCAGCACCCCAGGCCAAGCCGTCTGCCGAAATCAAGCCGCCCCCGGAAATCAAAGCAGCACCGCCAGTACCCGTCATTCGGCCGACGCCAAAGCCCCTGGCAGCGGCGCCACCAACCCCGACATCTCAGACTGATGCAGCATTGGCTGAACTCTCGCGCCGTCCCGAGGCGGCCCCGATGTCTCTCGGTGGCGCCAAGCCGCGCACTTTGACCGAACAAATCGAGACTTTGAAAGCGCGGATGAAGGCCAAGACCTTCTTTCACAGTGATGCCGAAACGGGCTTCGCGTTAACCGGCAAACACACCAGAGTCGAGTGTGCCTCGTGCCATCAAAAGCCGTTTACAGAAACCCGCTCGAACAGCCCTCGAGCCTGCATCGCCTGCCACAAGTCCGACGATATCCATCGCGGCCGCCGCCCCGACTGCGCAAGCTGCCACACGACCAATCGCTGGAGCGAAATCATCAAGCAGCGGTGACCATGATCTTTCTGCTGTGCGGCTATCGATAGCGCCAGTAATCGACCGTCGGGGTTTGCACGCGATCGAGAATGGGAAGTCGCAAATCCGGCGGACGTAACCCTGTCTGCAAGAGCACTGCGGTGTCGTCGATCAGCGCGTTGCCCTCTGCATAACCAGTGTGATTGAGCATGATAGTGTCCGCAACTTTGGGGTCGGTGCCTCAGCCCCAATGCCCTGCAAGCCATCGGCGCCAGCAAGAAGCGCCGCAAGGCGCCGTGCCACAGCCCGTGACAGCGGACAATAGGCTTTGCAAATCACAACCTCTTGAGCGATTTGAAAGCGGTGAGCGCGGCCTCGCGCGCAGCGGCGTGATCGACGATTGGGCACGGATAGGTCGTGCCGAGGATAACGCCTGATGCGGCGAGAATCTCAAGCGGCGCGGTCCAAGGTTGATGCAGAAATTTGATGGGGACTCGAGCCAGTTCTGGAACCCAGTGTTTCACATAAGCCCCCGCCGGATCAAACTTTTCACCCTGTAGCATGGGATTAAAGATCCGGAAATAGGGTGCTGCATCAGCGCCTGATCCCGCGATCCACTGCCAGCTCGCACTGTTGGACGCGAGATCGGCATCAACCAGTGTATCCCAAAACCACGCCTCACCCGCCTGCCAAGGCAAGCGCAGATGCTTGACCAGAAAGGAACCGACGATCATGCGGACTCGATTGTGCATCCATCCGGTGTGCCAAAGCTCACGCATGCCAGCATCGACAATCGGATAGCCGGTCAGGCCTGTTTGCCAGGCCTTCAAGTGAACCGGATTGTCCGCCCACGGGAAATTTATGAAATCCGCGCGGAACGGCTGCTCGGGAAGCGTCGGCCAATGCACTAACAAATGATACGAAAACTCGCGCCATACGAGTTCCTTCAAAAATGTCTCGAGCCCGGTCGCAGCACCGGGGTTTGCAGCAGCCGCAGTCTTTGCGGCGTGCCAGCACATGTGTGGTGAAATCTCGCCATACTGCAAATGCGGCGATAGCCGCGACGTCCCGCGGATGTCTGGCCGGTTGCGGTGTTCGTTGTAGTCCATCAAAGCGGTGTCGAGGAACTCATGCAGGTTTTTGATCGCACCCAACGTACCCGGCTGCCAAGCCTGTTTCAGGCCAGCGGACCAATCCGGCTTGGTCGGCAAGAGTTGCCACGACTTCAAAGTCTCCGACTTCGGCCAGGCATCCGGCCCAGGGATCGACTTTGGTGCCGGGATTGGAAGGCTTGGACCTGCGCCTGCGGACGCGGCACGCCAGAAAGGTGTGTAGACTTTGAATGGCTGACCGGCTTTGGTGCGCAGCGTTTCCGGCTCGAACAGAAGTGCCCCGGCGTAACGTTTGAACGCCACGTTCTGCGCGGCAAGCCGGTCCCGGACCCGCCCTTCAAGTCCCAACGCCCACGGTTGATAGGCACGGGTTGCGTAAACGGCGTCGGTCTCAGTCTCTGCTGCCACTTGGGCCAATACCTCGGTCGCCCGTCCGCGTCGCAAGATCAAACGCGAGCCGCGAAGCTCAAGGTCTGCGGCTAAGGCTGTGAGGCTGTGATGCAACCACCATCGGCTGGCACCGCCTGCACGCCAATGTGCAGGGGTCTCGTCGTCGAGGATGTAGAGGGGAATAACCGGCGCTTTGGACGCCAGCGCCGCCTGCAGTGCGCGATGGTCGTGGACACGCAGATCACCGCGGAACCAAAGAATGCTGGGGCCCACTGCCATTGTGTGGGGCCTCATTTGGTCGCCCTAAGGAAACTACTGACTGAAACATCACGGGTAAGGAGGCGGCTCGTGCAGAAGCCGCCCATGCAATGTTTCAGCCAGTGTAGTGTTAACGTACCGGTCTGGAAAGCGGATCAGCCCAGTTCACACCTTTTAAGCAAATAACTTCGTTGCGTTGAACTTGCACGACACTTGCTGAACCGCCACCATGTCGCAATGCTGAGAGAACCCTACATCCGTGTCGCAAACCATTGATTTCACAAGGCGTATGGCTCTGCCGCTCGCCGCCTTTGCAGTTGCAACCAGCGCAGCATTGCCAACGACGGCAAAATCTCCGGTAGCAAAATCGACTGCTCTCCCACTGGACGCGGCCCCTGCGACGGCCTTTGGCCTCGATCCGTCCTCGTTGGCAGACCAATCTGCCAAACTGCAAACCGCAATCGATCAAGCCACGGCTCGAGGGGTGGCACTTACACTTCCGGCTGGCAGGCTCGTTGTTGGCAACATTCAATTGCGCCCGGGAACCCATCTGATTGGCGCGGCCGGCAACGGTACTGTGCTCAGCCTTTCCGGCAATGGCACAATATTGTCTGGCGTCGAGGCACATGGCGTCCGTGTGGAGCATTTGACTCTCGACGGTCATATGTTGGCGATGGATGACAAGCGCGGCAGCGGATTGCTGGTGATTGAGGCTACGCGCGGTATCAGTTTGAGCGGCCTCACGGTGCGTCACTCAACCATGAACGGCATCGTCCTGCGCGGCGTTTCCGGGCACATTCAAACCTGCGTCGTGATGGCTGCCAAAGCTGCCGCCATCTTCAGCCTCGACGCCGCAGGCCTCGACATCAGCCACAACATCATCCTCGATTGCGCCGACAACGGCATTCTCATTTGGCGCTCGCGGCATGGTGAGGATGCCACGATTGTCAGCCACAACCGCATCAGCCGGATAACCAATGTTTCCGGCGGCACCGGCCAGTATGGCAACGGCATCGGCATTTATCGTGCAGCCCGCGTGCTGGCTGCCAACAACTCCATAGCCGACTGCGCATACACGGCTGTCCGCGCCAACGAAGCCAGTAACGTGCAGATGATCGCCAATAGTGTGTCCCGAATCGGCGAAGTCGCCTGTTACGCCGAGGCGGCCGACGAACGCGGTGGTGCCGCGGGTTTTGAAGGCGCGCTGATCGCAAGTAATCTGATCGATACCGCTGCCACCGGCATTGTTGTCACCAACTTCAACAATGGCGGTCGTCTCGCCGTGGTGCAGGGGAATCTCGTTCGCAACCTGCAGCGGCGCGAGCATGAAAAGGTCGACAAGCGCGGTGAAGGCATTGCCGTCGAGGCCGACGCCGTCGTATCGAACAATGTCATCGAAAACGCGCCGACCAGCGGCATCATGATCGGCTGGGGGCGACACATGCGCGAGGTCATTGCGACGGGGAACCTGATCCGTCGGGCGCGCATTGGCATTGCTGTGA
>JAYSUN010000448.1:0-3717 GCA_043719045.1 Hyphomicrobiaceae bacterium
ATCGGTTTGGATGCTTTCGAAGTGATCGAGGTGGCTGATCAGCAGCACCATTCGCCGAATGTAGAGGGGAGAGGCGTCGCCGTGGCGACCCAGGCTATCGAGAAACGCGTTCAAGGCGACGACATCGATTTTGGCCAGGGTCAAGCGCCGATCAACACACCAAGCGGAGAAGACTCGCCACATTTCGCGGTAGGTCATGGCGGAGCGTTCGCGCAGGCCTCTTCGAGTATTCAGCGCAGCGGCGGGCGCGGCTCGTCGTTTCAGCACCCAAGCCTCGAACAGTTCGGCGAAATGTTCGCTTTGTTGGGTAGCTTCGGGCGATCGAAAGAAGTCGGTGGTGTTGAGCATGAGAAAGTTTACTAACTCCGAGGGGTTTTGTCTAAAGACTTTTTTGGGAAAGTTGTAGGCAAGGGTAGAGGATGGTTTTGTGGGCGATAGTTACAAGTCTTTGAAGTTAGTAAACTTATGCTAGCGGGAAGTGGCAGCCAAAGTCAGGGGATTCGGCTCGACGCCTGGCGGACAACGTCCACGGCTTAACTTGCCAATGGGCGAGCTCTGCGGGATCGGGCGAAGCGGAGTGCGCTGGCGTTTCGGAGGATTGCCGAGGGCAGCAGCATTTAAAGGTTCGGCGAGGCTTGGACGCCCCTCGAGCGAATTCAGGAAATCGACCCGGACGCAGCGCGGTTTGCTGAAAAGCGGCTCGACTCGATTCTGAACGCCGAGTAGGGTTGTTAGTGCTCGCCGATTGCCCGGACCGGCAATGCGATCGATGAGTTCGTGCGGCGCAAGCTGGCGTGGAGTCCTGAGATATTCAACGTCATTGGCGGGCTCAATTTCACGTTCAATGGTCTTATCGTTCTATGATTCGTACTCAATGCTTCAGTCCATTTAAGACTTTCCGATGATCTTGACAATCAACTCCAAACGCTGGTGCGACGGTTTCCAGGAAGCCTACGCCGGCCGGCCGCCGACGCCGCTCGCGTCCGATGATCATTCGTACGCCTCGGGTCGCGTCGAAGGTGAAGCGCTGCGACTTGCGCACCGCGAGCAATACGAGCGCGCTCTGTTCTCGGGCCGCCAAGTCAGGCCCATCCCGACGGGTTCTTCGTGATTGTGATCGCGGGCGTCTTGCATCAGTGGGTCGCGCTTGAGTCCGGGCGCGTGGGATTCGTGTGATGACTGATGATGATTTTGACGAACCCGACGACACTGAGAGCAATCTGCCGGCATTCTGCGACCGTGAGTCGTTTATCGACTGTGCCGGGCAGCGTCGGGAGTTCGATTTGTCGATTCACACCGTGCCGAATCATGGGTTCTCGGGTCAAGCCTTTGAAGTGACGAAAGCCGAGCACGGGGGGTACATCTTTCGGTCCTTCGCAGAGACCAGTTTGGCCCTTGCTCTGGGCAGGCTCCGCAGCGCAGTGCGTGCGGGTATTGCGCAACGATTCCTTATTCAGAACGGCGATCAACGCGAGATGCCATTCGAGCGCTTGCGCGGTCGCATCGACGCCGAAGGCGTAGTCGTTGATGGCAAACTTCTGGACTGGTCGGCCCTGAAGAATTTGCTGAGCGAGTACGAAGGCTGGGACTTCGACTTGCACATTCCCTTTGAGCCGGATCGATGAATCCGCGCCGCTGGCCATGAGGGTAGCGATATGTCGCTAAAACTTCAACGAGCCCGCGAGTGGCTCACCCGTCGCAGCCGCAAGCCACGGAAAAACTACCCGTTGGCGACCGTGGCGTTCTACGGACCCACGGATGCGCGGGCGACAAAATTGGTGGCGGGGGTTTTTGTGGAAGCCAGCCATGAACCCTTTGCACTTGAGCGTTGGCTTCTCAATGAGAGGGATGTTCGGTACGACGAACAGGTCACGCTTGAGCTGGTGAACTGGCTGAAAGACTACGACGTGCAGCAGCTGGTCATGCCCCAGCGGATTCTGGGTTGCCCGCATGAGGAAGGTGTTGATTACCCAGAGGGTGAGCCCTGCCCAATGTGTCCGTACTGGGCGAACCGGGATCGGTTTACCGGTGCACCGATCCCCGAGAACAGCCTTGGCGACGAGGCCGACGAGGCCGACGACGATGAAGACGCTGAAGACGCTGAAGACGCTGAAGTCATGAACTTGGTCTATTCGCCGCTTTGCCAGGTCTACGTGCGGGAAGGGGTGACGCTCGATGTTCAAATCTATCGAGGCCCGGACGGTGGATGGTCGTTAGAAGTGGTCAATGAGGATGGCGCCTCGACAGTGTGGAACGATCTTTTTGCTAGCGACGATGCCGCTTGGGGCGAGTTTTTGCGTACGCTTGGCGAGGAAGGCTTGGGAGCGTTTATCGATGGCTAACGCTCCGCCAGATCGTAGTACGCCTGGGTTATCGGTTGTGATCGCCACGGGTGGTGGCCTGATCGATCGCGATCGCCTGGCGTGCGGAACTCGTGTGCGTAGATGGTGATGTGCTGGGTCAGGCAGAGTAAGGGCGCAAATTCTCAGATTCCATGAATGATCCCGCTGATGCTCACGACCAACCCGTCGATCACGAAAGCGTGGCCCGATCGCTATCGAAGGAGCAACTTCTTGAACTGGTGCTGGGCGAACTGCCTGACAATGAGCGCATGACTGATCGCCTTGAACTGTTCCTGCTCGGCTCCGATGCCAAGCAGATCGCGGGTGAGATTCGAAAGCGGCTAACTGCACTGCTGAATGCATCCGGTTTTGTTCCGGCTGGCGCCGCTTATCGGGCGGTCCAGCCGTTTCGCGATCTATTGGATCAGGTGCGCACGCACCTGCAACCGCTGGATCCCAAGGCGGCATTGTCGATTCTCGAACGACTGATTCAGAACGACGACAAACTTTTTGATCGCATTGATGATTCCAATGCGACGGTTGGGGATTTTCTGAGAGAAGTTTGTGTTGCCTGGCTGGAATGCGCCAGGGCAGCCGGAGTCAATGAATCCGGAATTGCTCGGCGGATGCTCGAACTCTATTTCGCCGATGAATACGGTGCTCGCGAAGCACTGGTTCGACATGCCCATTTGGCGATCAGTGAGCCGGCGCTGCGGGCAATGGCCGCCAATTGCGAGAATCGATTCAAAGAACGGCCGGCTTCGAGTGATTCCGGGCAAGCGGGTGACCGCCATCAGCGATGGCAGTTTGCGACGAGTTTGATCGCCGAATCACTGCGTGACCCGGAGCTTGCAGAACGCGCAGCATTAATGGACTCACCTGACCCCAATGAATTGCAGCGCCTGCACATAGCGCAGAACTACGTTCGCTTTGCAGACCCTGCCGGTGCGCTGCGCTGGCTGGATGGACCTTGGCCCTCCCGGTTCGAATCCGATCGTCTGAATTGCCTGGATGACGCGTATAGCGCCCTGGGACGGGTGGCGGAAGTCCGCCAGTTGCGCGAACAGGCGTTTAACGCGCGTCCATCGGTGTTTACCTTCGAGCGATGGCTGACGGTGCTGGACGCAGACGGCATGCAAGCAGCGCACGATGCAGCCCGCTCTCGCGTTCAATCGATGGCTGATCCGATTGCCGCCGCCGAGCTGTTGATTCGATTGAATGACGTGAACGGCGCCGAAACTCTGATTGTTACGGCAACAGCGGAATTGAAAGGCGGTCTGTACATGGCGCTGTCGGCGCTGGCGGAGACGTTTGCTCATACCGGCGCGACCTTGGGTGCGGTGGTCTGCTATCGGGCGCTGCTCGAGGACATTCT
>JAYSUN010000449.1:0-3717 GCA_043719045.1 Hyphomicrobiaceae bacterium
CACATTCCAATGCACGCTGATGTTGGGCGAGAGTGCGTGATAATGTGGGTCCATCGATGTCGGTTCAGCAGCAATTCCGACTCGCAGATCCTGCGCCAGCAAAGGGCTTGCCAAGACGATGCCGTTAGCCGCCGCCAGAGCCACACGGATCAACCATCCTGTTTGTCGCATCCAAGCCTCCCATCACACTCTCGAACAGTAACCTGCTCTAGCGACGAGTGGAAGGCGCCATGACACAGTCAACCAACCGAAAGGAAGTTAGGCCGAAATATGGCTTCCGCATCCTGGCAGAGCTGCTATCTTGGGAACGCATAAGTTGTTGGGGCTCGTGCGGGACGGCAACAACAGTCAGCAACACGCCGCCGCGCCACTAGGGGGAGACGACGCCGCCGATGGAATATTTTCTCCAACAGTTGATCAACGGGCTAACGCTGGGATCAATCTACGGCCTCATCGCCATCGGTTATACAATGGTGTTCGGCATCATCGGCATGGTCAACTTCGCCCACGGCGATGTGTTCATGTTGTCAACCTTTGTCGCAATGATCGTTCTGCTGCTGCTTGCACCCTTGGTCGCCGGAAGCGCGTGGATGGTGATGTTGGCCTTGGTCATCGTGTTGGTCGCCGCCATGTTTGCGACCTCGGTTTGGAACTGGGCCATCGAAAAGGTTGCCTATCGGCCTTTGCGCGGCTCATTCCGTTTGGCCCCGCTGATCTCGGCCATCGGAATGTCGATCTTTCTGATCAACTTCGTCCAAGTGGTCCAAGGCCCGCGCAACAAGGCCGTGCCACCGCTGATTGACGGCGGCCTTTGTCTCGCTGGGAAATCAACGGCTGCCAAGACCTGCTTCGTTGAGAGTACCGGCTTTGGAGTCAACCTCGCCTTCAAACAAATCGTCATTATGCTGGTCACCGCAGCGCTACTCGGCGGCTTCTGGTATCTGGTGCAAAAGACCCCGTTGGGACGGGCCCAGCGCGCCTGCGAACAAGACAGTAAAATGGCGCAACTGCTCGGCATCAACGTCGACCGCACCATTTCGATCACGTTCGTCATGGGAGCGGCGCTCGCAGCTGTTGCTGGCGTGATGTACATTTTACAGTATGGGGTCATCAGCTTCGCCGATGGCTTCGTGCCTGGTGTCAAAGCCTTCACAGCGGCCGTGCTTGGTGGCATCGGTTCGTTACCCGGCGCGGTACTCGGCGGTATCATCATAGGACTCATCGAAGCGCTTTGGTCCGCTTACTTCTCGATTGACTACAAGGATGTCGCCGCGTTCTCGATCCTCGCCGTGACGCTCATCTTCATGCCGTCCGGTATCCTCGGCAAACCAGACGTCGAGAAGGTGTAACCGAATGGCAAGCGCAAAGGGTGGCCTAGAGGCTGCGGGTACTGAAAATGTGGGCGCAGGCGGACTTGCCGCCATGGTTCTGGATGCGGCCAAGACAGCTGCCTTGACCCTGGTTCTGTGCGTGCCGATAGTGGCGCTGCGCACCGAACAGGATATGTCGAACAAGCTGATTCTCGTATCAAAATGGGGCCTGGTCGCGGGCTTGGTGGCGACGGCGTTCGCCTTGCGATTCCTCTATCTGGTCCTGCAGCATTTATACGCCTCCCGACCGAGCGTGGAAAAAACTCCCATCGTCATCTCGAAATCCACGTCGCGTGCTTTCGCAATTGGTGGCGCCGTTTTCCTGGCGGTCTATCCCTTGATCGCACTTGCCCTCGTTGGCCAAGCCGGCTCAATCAAATGGATCGATAATTTCGGCATTCAGATTTTGATCTACATCATGCTCGGCTGGGGTCTGAATATTGTCGTGGGCCTCGCCGGTTTGCTGGATCTTGGTTACGTCGCGTTCTATGCCGTCGGGGCATACGCATACGCGTTGATTGCCACGGAATTGATCCCGCTTTATGCGCCCGGGCTTGGCATTTGGGCATTCTGGATCTGTCTCCCGCTGGCAGGCCTGATGGCAGCGTTCTGGGGCATCCTGTTGGGCTTTCCAGTGTTGCGTTTGCGAGGCGATTATCTCGCTATTGTGACGCTTGCATTCGGTGAGATCATCCGTATGGTCCTCATCAATTGGGTTGAGTTCACCAAAGGTTATGCGGGCATTTCCGGCATCCCTCGACCGTCGTTCTTTGGGCTACCATTCACTGATACGCCCAACGGCTTTGCGGCATTTTTTGGCATCGAACATAAAGCCCTCTACCGAACCATCTTTTTATTCTACGTTATCCTCGGGCTCGCATTTCTGACCAATTGGGTCACCGTGCGCATGCGCCGCTTGCCAGTCGGTCGCGCGTGGGAAGCCTTGCGCGAGGATGAGATCGCCTGCCGCTCACTTGGCATAAATACGACCAGCACGAAGCTGACTGCGTTCGCGATCGGCGCCGGTTTTGGTGGTTTTGCCGGCTCATTCTTTGCTGCACGCCAAGGCTTCATCTCGCCGGAGAGCTTCACGTTCATGGAAAGCGCGGTCATCCTGGCCATCGTCGTGATGGGTGGGATGGGCAGCCAAATTGGCGTCGCAATCGCCGCCATCGCGATGATCGGCGGCACGGAAATCCTGCGTGAGTTGGAATTTCTGAAGTATATTTTCGGCAAAGACTTTGATCCGACGCAGTACCGCATGCTCGTCTTTGGCCTTGCCATGGTCGCGTTGATGATCTGGAAACCGCGCGGTTTGATCTCGACACGCGAACCGTCGATCTTCTTGAAGGAACGCCGCGCCGTCTCTGGCAGTTTCGTCAAGGAGGGCCACGGTTGATGTCAGGTCCGAACACGCCTCTTCTTGTCATTGAACACATGACTATGCGCTTTGGCGGCCTGATCGCCGTCAACGATTTATCCTTCAGCGCACGCAGCGGTGAGATTACGGCACTGATCGGACCCAACGGAGCCGGCAAGACAACCGTCTTCAACTGCATCACCGGCTTCTACAAACCGACCACGGGCCGCATGTCGTTGATGACGAATGGCGCGAGCCAGTCCGATGTCGAAGCCGTTACACGCACCGGCCGGCGCTGGAGCCGAGGCGGTCTGGGACGCGTTTTCTTGCTTGAGCGCATGCCGGACTACGAAGTGGCAGCTCAAGCCAAGGTCGCTCGCACATTTCAGAACATCCGGCTCTTTACCGGCATGACCGTGCTTGAAAACCTCATTGTCGCTCAACACAATGCCTTGATGGATTCATCGGGCTGGACCATCAAGGGTCTGTTCGGCACCAAGAGCTGGCACGCGGCCGAAGCGGCGGCCGTCGAGAAAGCCAAATACTGGTTGGATCAGATTGGCCTCACCGGTCGCGCCGATGATCCTGCTGGTGAACTTCCCTACGGCGCGCAGCGGCGATTGGAAATTGCCCGAGCGATGTGCACCGAGCCTGTGTTGTTGTGCTTGGACGAACCGGCAGCCGGGCTGAACCCGAAAGAGAGCGGCGATCTTAACGCCTTGCTGCGCCGGATCCGAGGGGATCATGATACCGCAATTCTGCTGATTGAGCACGACATGAGCGTTGTGATGGAGATATCCGACCACGTCGTGGTGCTCGAGTACGGCACCAAGATTTCGGATGGTACGCCCGAGCACGTCAAGAACGACCCGAGAGTTATCGCGGCCTACCTCGGCGTGGAAGACGAGGACGTCGCAGCGGTTGCGGCCGATGCAGGGGTGAAACTATGAGCGCGCCTCTCCTCGATATTCAAGGCGTGAAAAGCGC
>JAYSUN010000450.1:0-10636 GCA_043719045.1 Hyphomicrobiaceae bacterium
ATCGGCCCGTGGTACAGAATGTGGGATGGCTAAGACCAAGGGCCGAAACGGTCAATTAAATCATATGCTTATTGCGTCTTTAGGCACCCTCCCTCTCCGCCAAGTGCCTGTTTTAGCTGAACTCAGGCCGGCTCAAAAAATCTCTAAAATTAAAGCAAATACAGTTGATTGGCCGTGATTCGTGGCTTATCCTTGCGCGCACGTTCTCCCTGCATCCCAGATCAATTGGGGGACCAATTGGGGGATCGCTGGAGGCAAAGATGGCAGGCACCCGGGTTAAGAAGTAGCTTTCGGCAGTCCGTGTCAAAGCTCTGAAGGCTCCTGGCAAGTATGAGGACGGCGGTGGTCTCCGTCTGGTCATCAAGCCAGGCGGGACCAAGTGCTGGGTCGTCCGGGTTAGCCTATCCGGCAATCGCATTGAGAGGGGGTTAGGCTCTTATCCGGACGTCTCGCTCGACGACGCCCGTGAGGCCGCCACCACGTTTCGGAAAGCGGCTGGAAGTGGCATCGATCTGCGCGCCGAGGAGAAGCAAAAGGCGCTGGCCTCGACGACGTTCCGCGACATGTTCAAGATCACGCTGGCTCAGCGCGAGAAGCAACTCTCCAACGCCAAGCATTTGAAGCAGTGGTCGTCGACCATGGAGGCCTATGTTTTCCCGAAAATCGGCGAGGTGCCGGTTGCGGACGTGAAAACTGCCCAGGAGCTCGACCTGTTGACGCCGATTTGGTTCGAGAAGCCCGAGACCGCAAAGCGGGTGCTGCAGCGGATGTAACTGGTGTTCAAGTCGGCGATTGTCCGCGGTATCCGCATCACGGCTTCCCCGTGTACCGGCGTTGCCGATGAACTTGGCACGAAACATCGCACGCTCAAGCATTTAGCTGAAAGTTGTTTCTGCTTCGAAAGCACTTGAGCGCTGTGAGTTCTTCCCGTCATGCCAACGCAAATGGTCGTGGGGTCAGTTTCCACGGCGAATGCACATGGGGCGACAGTACATGGGGCGAATATTCATGGGGGTGACGCGATCACAGGCGGGATCTTGTTCGGCTTGCCGCTGCCGTGTTGTTCCCTTGTTTCACGGATCGGCATTTGCGTTATGCTCGTGCGCCTCGTATCCAAGATCCGCAGGAGCCGCTAATGACCATGCCAAATGTGCCCCCCGCGCCGTTACATCCTGAAGCCGCGCGCTTGTCGGAAAAATGGTTCCGCAAGCGCCACGAAACCTTGAACGCCACCGAGCAGGCCATCCTCAATGCGGTGCATACCCGCACCTATGTCGCCCGAGCCCCGACTCATGTCGACCAAAAAACGCTTGGCGAGCGCATGGCCGACCGGGTTGCGGAATTCGGCGGCTCGTGGACGTTCATCATATTGTTTGGCGCGTTCCTGTTGGCGTGGGCAGCGTTCAATACTCTGCTCGCCGTGCGCGCCTTCGATCCATATCCCTTTATTTTCCTGAACCTTATTTTGTCGATGATAGCGGCGGTGCAAGCTCCGATCATTATGATGTCGCAGAACCGCCAAGCTCACAAGGATCGTGAGAATGCCGAGCACGACTACGCGGTCAATTTAAAGGCTGAACTTGAAATCATGGGCCTGCACGAAAAGCTTGACGAGTTGCGCACCGAGCAGATCACCCGCTTGCTGGCCTATCAGGCCGAACAGATGGACCTTCTGACCAAACTGATCGAGCGCAAGTAGCAGGAGCGCATGGCACGAAAAATGGGCGAACGGCCCATAGTCTGACTATCATCTCTAGGATTGCCCTAGCCCCGAGAAGCTGTCCATTGTCACCGGCGATTTTTACGGAGTATTGGATCTCGGGTTACATCAGCCCGGTCGACTTCGAGGTGAAGATCAAATTCGCTTAAGTCTACGTCCACGGAGCCGGGGGCGGCACACTGCGATCCAGAAGGCGACAGTCGGCACCACGATCCATTGGAGCAGTGGAGTGAGGCCAGTCCCGAGAAATGGCACTATTGGCATCAAGTCAGAGTAAGCCCAACTCCCGCGTACACTAGTGTTCAGCCATTCGCTGAATATTGTGTAACCGAGACCGAGTGTCAGGCTCGCCGCATAGACGCGCGCGATGCTGGTGTCCGGCCACCCAGAGCGGGCGAACACAGCCAGTGCCAATAGCAAGCAAGACCCCGCGATCATGACGTCTCCAATTGTGCAATGAAGGATGGCGAACAACTTTTGCTGGAACGTCCCCAGCTTCCACAGGGTGTAAAGTGGCAACTGCAGGATTTCCCATATGAAATGTGCAGCAATAGACACAGCGAGATAGTGGGCGAAGAATGTGCGCAATTCGGGCGAACGCCATAAACTTGATTTCACGACCCTAAAGCCTCACGCGTTTGAGCCGCAAAGCATTACCAATGACGCTGACTGAGGAGAGCGCCATGGCGGCAGCGGCAATGATTGGCGAGAGCAAAAGTCCGAACTTGGGATAAAGGACGCCAGCTGCAATAGGAACGCCGGCTGCATTGTAAATGAAGGCGAAGAACAAGTTTTGACGAATGTTGGCCATGGTCGCGGCCGATAAGTGACGCGCGCGAACGATGCCGTTGAGGTCACCTTTGAGCAGCGTCACGCCTGCGCTTTCCATGGCGACATCTGTTCCGGTGCCCATGGCAATACCGACGTCGGCGGCGGCGAGCGCAGGTGCATCGTTGACACCGTCTCCTGCCATTGCGACGACCTTACCTTGTTGCCGGATCCGCTTGACAATATTGGCTTTGTCTTGTGGCAAGACTTCCGCCTCGACATCGGTGATGTGAAGTTGCCGTGCCACAGCCTTAGCGGTCGTGGCGTTGTCGCCCGTCAACATGACGACGCGAATACCTTCGTCTTTGAGCGCTAAAATTGCAGACAGGGTTGTTGTCTTGATAGGGTCGGCTATAGCGATGATGCCGGCGGCCTTGCCATCGATCGCGACAAAGATGGCGGTCGCTCCATCGCGGCGCAAGTCATCGGCCTTCTGGTCGAGGCGGATCGTGTCGATACCAGCGTCGGCCATGATCCGGAGATTGCCAATGACGAGTGTGTGTCCATCGACAGTTCCAGTCACGCCCTTGCCGACAGGTGAATTAAAGTTCGCGACCGGAGCCAGCGAAAGGCCGCGCTCTTCGGCCGACCGAACAATCGCGGCGGCAAGAGGATGCTCACTGCTGCGTTCAAGGCTTGCGGTTAGACGCAACAGTTCTGTTTCCTCGACACCTGCCACGGTCTTGATCGCCACGACACTTGGCTTGCCTTCGGTAAGCGTGCCGGTCTTGTCGATCACAAGCGTGTCGACCTTTTCAAGCCGCTCTAGCGCTTCCGCACTTTTGATCAACACGCCCAATTGCGCCCCGCGCCCGACGCCAACCATGATCGACATCGGCGTTGCGAGACCTAGTGCACAGGGGCAGGCAATGATGAGCACCGAGACGGCCGCTATCAGCCCATAAGTGAAGCGCGGCTCAGGTCCCCACAAGGACCAGACGGCGAATGACAGTAGTGCGCTCAGAATTACAGCTGGCACAAACCAACCCGAGACCTGGTCGGCCAGCCGTTGTATCGGCGCGCGGCTACGCTGTGCCTGCGCCACCATTTGCACGATTTGGGCGAGCAGTGTGTCGCGGCCGATCTTTTCGGCGCGCATCACGAACCCGCCTGACTGGTTCATGGTGCCACCAATAACCTTCGCGCCCGTGCTTTTGGTGACGGGCATGGACTCTCCCGTCACCATTGACTCGTCAATTGCACTGCGGCCATCGAGAATGGCGCCATCGACGGGCACGCGCTCGCCAGGGCGCACACGCAGGCGGTCGCCAACAATTACCAGGTCGAGACTGACGTCCTCGTCGGTGTCATCAGGCCGGATCCGGCGCGCGATTTTTGGAGACAGATCGAGCAGCGCGCGAATAGCGCCGCTGGTTTGTTCGCGGGCTCTGAGTTCAAGAACTTGTCCAAGCAGCACAAGCACCGTGATGACAGCCGCGGCTTCGAAATAGACCGGAACCGAACCGTCGGGCCCTCGCATGGCTGCGGGAAATGCGTTTGGAGCCAACGTTCCGGCAATGCTGTAGAGCCACGCGACGCCCGTGCCCATGGCGATGAGTGTGAACATGTTGAGGTTGCGTGTGACGAGTGACGCCCAGCCCCGCTCAAAAAAAGGCCATCCCGCCCACAAAACGACGGGTGTCGCTAAAACCAGTTGCAGCCAATTCGAGGACTGCTGACCTAACCATTGATGCAGGCCCGTCAAATGGCCGCCCATCTCGAGCGCAAACACCGGCAACGTTAACGCGAGGCCAATCCAAAACCGCCGTGTCATATCGATGAGTTCGGGATTGGCGGCGGTGTCGCTCGAGACAACCTCTGGCTCGAGGGCCATGCCGCAGATCGGGCAATTGCCTGGACCCACTTTCCGGATTTCTGGGTGCATCGGGCAGGTGTAGATAATTTCGTGGGTGGCCGGTTTTGCCGTTTGCAGAGCAGGCGTCAAGTACATGCTTGGATGGGCTGCAAACTTCTCAAGGCATTTGGCCGAACAGAAATAATAGGGGCGGCCTTCATGCGCGTGGCGGTGCTTTGCGGTGTGCGGATCGACGGTCATACCGCACACGGGATCTTTCACGGCAGTGCCGGACTGGGCGGGGATTTCTAAGGGTGCCATCTCATGGCTGTCCATTGTTGATATCCTATTCACAATCGACGGCTACTGCGTGTCAACCGGTTTTAGTGCTTCGATTGCCAAAGTATGACAGGACCGTACAAGCTCACGACAACTTCGCCATTATTTCTTTGATCTTGCGCTCCTCGGCGAACTACCGGCTGCAGGTGCTTAGTCCAAACAGCGAATAGACCGGGCAGGTTCCAAACAATCCGGTGACCAGAGGAATAATGCCGATCCAAGCCCAATTTGTTTGGTATCCGGGGACATATCCGAGCGCCACGGCGATCAGGGCCAAGCCGGCAATAACCCGAAGGATGCGGTCAAGCGTGCCAACATTCGTTGTCATGAGCATTGCTCCTTTCAAACCCTGAAAAAATTACCTCGGGATACGAACGCGCACCTTGATCCCGATCAAGTGGTTGCGGTGGCTTTATCTCGCGCAAATCAATCCAGATCCGTGACAGCGGCGACGCGAAAGGTGCGCATGACGCCATCGTGCTCCTTGAACGAGACGTACTCACCCGGCAGAAACCTATGGGCACTTAGTTTGAAGCCCGTTTCGTCGTCGCTTTCGCGGGTCGGATCGTAGTCAAACGCCCATGCCCCGCCGCGCTTATGAACAAGGCGTCCGAGTTCCGTTGTTTCGCCGGGCCAGAACCGTTGCACGCGGCAGAGATCGCGCACTTTTTTCCATTCTGCTGCGGCCAAGCGGCCTTCATGATCAAGGGGCGCCGCGAACTCATAGCCGCGATCAGAGCTTCCCTCTGGAAAATCGTGATCGCGTGCGAGCTCAAGCCGGATGCGTTTGAGCGTCATTTCTTTTCTCCAAAGTGTTTAGTGCGACATCAAAACCGGAACGGTCATGTTCTTCAGAACATCACGCGTCACGCCACCCAGAATGAATTCCCGCATGCGTGAATGCCCGTAGGCACCCATAATCAAGAGATCGGATCCGTCGGCCGCGACACGCGAGAGGATGGCGTTTCCAGTGTGACGGTCTCTGTTCGTGACGGTCTCGACCTCCACATCAAGTCCGTGTCTTGCGAGCGTTGCAGCCATTTCCGCGGCGGGAACAATGTTCGTCCCGTCGCTATCAGTGGGGTCGCCAACGGTAATCAAGCGGATTTTCCTGGCGCGTTCGAGGAGTGGCAATGCGTCAAACGCGGCACGGGCCGATTCGCGGCTGTCGTTCCACGCGACGGCAACGTCCAGGCCGTACTCGCGCGCAAGCCAAGTTGACGGAATGACAAGTACAGGCCGGCCGCTTTCAAGGGCCAGGCGTTGGGCGATGTCTGTGAGCATGGGTGGATCTTTACCGTCAACGGCCTGACTGACGATAACCAGTTCAGCAGATCGGGACTGTTCGATGACGCCTTCTGCGATGGATGCGTAGGCTGTGCGGGCGTCCCCATGAACGCGCCACTCGGCAACGTAGGGTTCCCCACTCGTCAATCGGTCAAAGAGCGTCTTAATGCGCTCGGCTTGAGCCCTGCGCTCGGCGACTTGTATCTCATAAAAATCGGCGCCCATGGGCATGATAACATCGCTTGGCAGGAACAGGGGCGGCATGACGAAGAGACCCACCACGTGCGCTTCCGACGGCCGGGCAATGGCGGCCGCTGCCGCGATTAATTCAGCCACTCGCGGCTCATTGTTGAGATTGACCAAAATTGTCTTGAAGCTCATGGCGGGTGCTCCTTGCTGCAACCTGAGAATTTTTCCGTCTCCGGAGATCGGTTGGGATTGGGCCTCAGATAGGGATGAGATCTTCAATATGGCGCGCGATTTCGTGATTGGGAACCTTGGTGAGGTCCTTGGAAACCTCGGCGATGATGGTGGCTTTGACCGCATCTGACAGGGTGCGCCGTAAGTCGCCGAGTGTGACGGGAGAGGCAACGACCACGAGTTTGTCAAATTGATTGCGAACGAGGTTGGCATCCAAGACTTCGGCGAGCTCTTTGGCAAATTCGTGTTTCAGTTCGCGGTGCGGATTCGTCTTCGGTTCAACGCCATGGCGGGCTGCGCCGTGGGACTCGTAAACGCGAGCCGGTTTGTCGTGCAATAATTCGCGATTTGGGCTGTGGTCGGCGGAGAATTCCAACTTCTCGATCAACCGAAGCCCTTTATCATGCCCTTCAGCTGCGACCAGCCGCGCACGTGAGCCGTCGGCGATCAGCACCCAAGTCTTATCGGTTTTCATTGGTATTGACTCCATTCTACGAGCTTGCGGGCGCAGCATGGATGGAGACGAGGCAACTTGTCTTTGACCAGCGTCAAGCCAGGCGCATGATCGCCCGCGGCGCGGAGCATCGGAACTAGTTGGGATTGTAGCCGGTGTCTGTAGCCGGTAAATTCGAACGCAAGTATGTGAACAGCTCGTCCCAGAGGTTGTCCCAGTGACAGATAACAAGCCCATTGAAGCTCAGAGCATGCTTGAGGCTATCCTGCAGTCGGCGGTCGGAGCGATCATTACGATCGACCCCAAAGGGGCGATCCAAACCGTCAACCCTGCAGCCGTTCGACTCTTCGGTTATTCAGAGCAAGAAATGATCGGGCGGAATGTCAAAATGCTGATGCCGGAACCGTATCGGATGCGGCACGACGGCTATCTGGCGCACCATGCGGAGACCGGAGAGCGGAAAATTATAGGTATTGGACGGGATGTCGAAGGTCTACGGAAGGATGGATCTTTATTTCCCATGCATCTCTCGGTGAGTGCCTTTGTTGTGCAGGGATCGCACTTTTTTGCCGGGATTGTGCATGACCTCAGCGCGCGCAGCAGGCTCGAAGTGGAGGTGAGCCGTCAGTCGGCTCTGTTCCAGGCTGTATTTGATCATGTACCAGAGCCTTTGGTCATCACAGATATTGATCGCAAGATACTGCTCGTCAATCCTGCGGTAACCAGAGTTTTTGGCTACAGTAGCGAAAAGCTCGCCGGCCAAAGCACGGCTGTTCTCTATGATACACCATCTGACTTCGCTCGCGCTGGTCTATCGTTTATAAATGTTGAAGATGCGGGCACGGAGAAGCCAGGGCCGTCGATGGTGCGTTTTCGCCGCGAAAACGGCGACGCATTTCCCGGACAACTGTCCCGCGCAATTATTCGGGATCCGATGGGACGCAAGACTGGTATTCTGGGTCTCATTCGAGACATGACGCATGAACACAAGCAGGAGGACGCTCGGCTCAAGACCCAGAGACTCGAAGCGATCGGTCAATTGACGGGCGGCGTTGCTCACGACTTCAATAATCTACTGACGATTATCACAGGCAATCTTGAACTCTTGGAAGACTACGTTGCCGATCCAAGGGGTTTCGACAATCTGAAGCGCGCGCAGGGCGCGGCTGAAGCAGGCGCTCGCTTGACAAGCCGCTTGTTGACATTCGCGCGCCGCCGCAGGCTGGAACCACAAACAGTCAATCTTAACGAGCAGGTCCAGGCAATGACCGAGCTCTTGACGCGGACCTTGGGCGACAACATCCGCCTCGCCACGCGGCTCGCGCATGACCTTTGGACGACACGGATCGATGCCAGCGAGATTGAGAATGCTATTCTCAACCTCGCTCTAAATGCACGCGACGCCATGCCTGATGGCGGGAAGCTTGTCATTGAATCGAAGAACGTGACTTTGGACGAGGGATCAACGTTTTCGGACGGTTCGACGGGTCAGGGCAATTATGTGAGAATGTCTGTGTCCGATACTGGTGCGGGCATGAGCCAGGACGTGCTGCGCCGAGCTTTTGAACCCTTTTTTACCACCAAACCGGCGGGACGAGGCACGGGCCTCGGCCTCAGCACCATCTACGGCTTTGTCAAGCAGTCGAATGGCAACGTGATGATCTACAGCGAGCCAGGGCAAGGCACCACGGTCAATATTTATCTGCCACAGTATATGGCCGGTCATGAATCCGGCGAGGAAAAAACGGAAAGCGTTTCATCGCCAGCGACTGTGGGTGAAACAGTCCTTGTGGTTGAAGACAATCCAGACGTCCGGGTTGTCGCCGTTGGCCGCCTAAAGCGCCTTGGCTATCGCGTTGTTGAGGCGGAAACTGCGGTCGAAGCAATTCGTCGGTTGAGTGAAGGATTGACTGTTGATGCGGTGTTCAGCGACGTCATGATGCCGGGAGGTCAGTCGGGCTTTGATCTCGCGCGCTGGATTGCCAACAATCGCGCCGGCTTAGCCGTTGTTCTGACTTCAGGATTTTCAGAAGATGTCATGCCGGGTCCCGGCTCAGATCATTTAAAGGTACTGCGCAAGCCGTATACGCAGAAAGAATTAGAGATCGAACTGCGGAGCGCGATTACATCTGCGAGTACGAAGCATTGATGGCTAACCTCGGTGAACGTCCGTCGCAAATACGTAGCCAACACCGCGAACTGTCTTGATATGTGTAGGTTTTGCTGGCTCTGGCTCGATCTTTTTCCGAAGCCGGACGATGAGGGCGTCAATGGAGCGATCTACGGGCGACCAGTCGTGGCCTTTCAATAGGTCCATGATTTCGTCACGGGTCAGTACGCGTTGCGGCCGGCGCACGAAGAGTTCCAGCAGATTGAACTCGCCGGTTGTCAGTTCGCGGGCCGTGCTTTTGTGATCTGAAAGGGCGCGGCTGGTGACATCCAGCGTCCAATCGCCGAAACGGAACCGCTCATGCTGCGATGATTTTGCGGGCGCGCTGCTGGCAGGTTCGTGCCGCCTCAGAACGGCGCGGACGCGCGCGACGACCTCGCGCAAGTTGAACGGTTTGCTGACATAGTCGTCAGCGCCGAGTTCGAGCCCGACCACACGATCAATGGCGTCGCCTTTGCCCGTGACCATGATGATGGGAACATCGGAGCGCGCCCGGATTTTGCGCGCAAGCGTCAACCCGTCATCGGCTCCAAGAGTGAGATCCAATGTGATGAGGTGAATGCCGCCCCGGTCAAGCCGGGACGTCGCCGATGAGGCATCGTTGGCTTCAGAAACGGCGTAACCCTCGCGCTCCAACGCTGTGCGTAACAAGTGCCGGATCTCAGCATCATCGTCGACGACAAGAATTTCTCTTGGCACTTTTGAAATTCCAGAAAATTCGGTTGTTACAATTTATCACACATCTTCACCCGGCAATCATCTGAAGATTACATGGCTGCGCTTTTGTGTCAGCCATGAAAGCCGTCCTTAACGGAAGGCTGGTGCAACGAAGGATGAATTCGATGTTTAACACCCTCTCCGTCGAAGGTAGCCCAGCACTTGATCACCAAGGACTTGATCACCAAATTCGGCCATCAGGGGCTGTCCCCTTGAGTCCGGCACGCCGGGATAACATGGATTGCCTAGAGCGCT
Organism: Hyphomicrobiaceae bacterium; assembly: GCA_043719045.1. Taxonomy (GTDB): domain Bacteria; phylum Pseudomonadota; class Alphaproteobacteria; order Rhizobiales; family Hyphomicrobiaceae; genus JABFRJ01. The sequence continues at coordinate 9,986 of JAYSUN010000450.1, forward strand.
CCAGCGTCAGGCGTTTTCAGAGCAAGGAGCACATCTTTTGTGAGGGTGACCCACGGACGCACGTTTTCCAAATCGAGGATGGCGTCGTGACGATCTACCAAATGCTGAATGATGGGCGCCGCCAAATTGTAGATTTTGCATATCCTGGAGATTTCATCGGTCTCGGTGCGACGGGCGAACACCTATTTAGTGCCGAAGCAACCTCATCAACACGCGTTCACTGTTTCAGTGCTTCAGCGCTGGAAGAGACAGCCCGCCGAGATCCCAAGCTCGCCCTCCAGCTCTACAAAGCTGTATCGCTTGAACTATCCGCCGCCCGGGCGTTACTCGTCGCGATCGGTCAACGCAATGCGATTGAACGTGTTGCAACGTTCTTGTTGATGCTCCACGAGCGTACAGTATCGGGCAAAGGCGAAGACAAGACACTACATTTGCCCATGCGCCGTGCCGATATTGGCGACTTTCTCGGTCTCACGATCGAAACGGTCAGCCGCACTTTCACGAAGCTTCGCACCATGCGCGTGATCGAGGTCAAACACGGCACTGACATTCGCATAACGAACTTTGACCGTCTCGCCGATCTTTCAGAACGGCAGGCTTGTCAGTAGACGTCGTTTGTCTGGGTGGTGCCTTCCCCCCGTGCGGCACCAC
>JAYSUN010000046.1:0-20281 GCA_043719045.1 Hyphomicrobiaceae bacterium
AGGGCTGTGTTGGTTTAGGCATGACGCGAGTGACCGGCGAATCACCTCAAGGAGTGCCGCTATGACCCATTTCCCGGAAGTTCTGGCCGATCGATACAAACGGTTCAAGTTTCGGCATTTTACCGCGAACCAAGAGCAGTACGAGAGCCTCGCGGAATACGGGCAAAACCCGGAAATCATGGTGGTCTCGTGTTGTGACAGCCGCGTTGAGCCCGAAGTGATCTTTGCGGCGATGCCAGGTGAATTGTTCGTGGTTCGGAATGTCGCCAATCTGGTGCCGCCGTATGAGACAAGTGGGAAGTACCACGGTGTGTCGGCCGCGCTCGAATTTGCGGTGCTGAACCTGCGCGTGAAGCACATTGTTGTCATGGGTCACTCGGGTTGCGGCGGGATCAGGGCGTCTCTGGAGCATGATGCTGCGCGACAGACGGAAGCGGCTTTCATCTCCAACTGGATGTCGATGCTGGATGGAGCACGCGACGAAGTTGTTCAAAAGCATGCTGGAAAGCCTGCGGCCGAGTTGCGCGCGGCTTTGGAGCTGTCCGGGGTCAAGACATCGATCGCGAATCTGAGAACGTTTCCGTGCATTCAGATTCTGGAAAGCAAAGGGCGGATCCAACTTCACGGTGTCCACTTTGATATTTCAACCGGTGTGTTGCATGTGCTACATCCGGGCACCGGTGAGTACGTGGCGCTCTAAAACTCACTTCAATTGGGTCCGGTTTTTGGTCGTTGTTGGCTGGCGTGGATGGTGCAGTGCAGAATGCAGTTCAAACGGTGACTGCGACCGATGTCACTCGACGTCAAGACTTGCAGCATTTTCGAGCGGTGATGATTTTTTTGGCTTTTGGGACCGTGGTGGCCGGATTTTTGCTGCGACTGGCCCACGATTGGCTGCATTTGTCGGCTGATGAAGCGCGAGACCTTGCAACTCTTTTCCTCGTCGTCGGCGTCGCCGACACTTTGGTTCTATACCACTGGGATCGGCTGTTCGGACCGAAATAGAGCTGGAGCGTTTTCGACGTGGTGTGGTGTATGAAACAACACGGGCGCTTCTGTTTCTCGCATTTTCTGCAGATAATCGGACGCTACTTAAGCCGGCAGTGCACTCATGTGGCATTTCGGTGATTTCAAAGACAGGTTTTACAAATTCGTTAGTGCTCTCCGTAAAGAGAATACTAACAGATTTGAGCGACGTTTAGCGAACCGCTGTTCTGCTGTTCGGTAGGAGTCGTCATGATCTATGCGTCGATCGTCCGTCGTAAGCTCAAGCAGTTTTCACGTTCAGAAGACGGAAGCACCGCGATCATCTTTGGGATCTGCGTGATCGCGATCTGTGGGCTGCTCGGGCTGTCGATTGACGTGGCTCGCGCCAGCCGAGCGAAGGCTGGAATGCAGGAAACCCTCGATATGGCAATCCTGGCTGTCGCCTCGGCTAAACAAAGCGATGCCGACGACGCCGCTGATCGACTTGAAGTCTATATGAGAGCAAATTGGAAGGATGGCTATGGCACGCCTTTGCCAACGACAACCCTGACAACGCCTTCGCAAGGCGTGGTGGAAGCGACGGCCAATGCGGCGATGCCAACAATCTTTATGCGCGTGTTTGGGTACGACAAGATCGATCTTTTTGCCGAGTCACAAGGACGCTTTGGTTTGGGCAAGGCCGAGGTCGCTCTGGCGTTGGACACAACAGGATCAATGGAGGGCGCAAAAATTGCTGCGCTCAAGTCGGCTGCTGAAGATCTCGTCCGTGACGTTTATTCAAAGCCGGACGCCAGTGATCGAGTCAAGTTTTCGGTGGTTCCGTTTGCGCAGTACGTCAATGTCGGGATGGACAATCGAGGGGCCTCTTGGTTGTCCGTTGCGAACGACAGGATCGTGACGAAGACACGTGACGTGCCGATAAATCCGGCACTATGCAGGCCGATGACGGGTTACGGGACGAACGATGCCGGCGTCTCCTATCAGTACGAGTATCAGGACTGTACGGGCGTGCCGATGAGAACCGAGGACTATCAGGAAAACGAGACTTGGACCGGCTGTGTGGGTTCGCGTGCGTCACCAAAAGACACGCAGGTCGTGGTTGATTCAACTGATCGTGTTGAAGGTCTGTTGAATACCGGCTGTGGGTCGCCGCTGATGCGGTTGACAAATCGCGAGTCGGATGTTCGCAATGCGATAAAGGATCTGTCCGCCAGTGGCTCGACGTACATGGCGCCAGGGTTAATGTGGGCGTGGCGGACGCTGTCGCCGACCGCGCCATTCAACGATGCTGCACCGAAGGTCGGGTCTGGCCGAGCGCGCAAAGTTATCGTGTTGATGACGGATGGTGCCAATACTGCTTCGGCGGGTGCTTGGTGGACCGGAGATTGGACTCCCTATCACGAGGGTTGGGTTCCCGCTGACGCGAATGCGAAGACCAATGACGTCTGCACCAATGTGAAGGCCGACAACGTCGAGATTTTCGCGATTGCGTTCGATGTTGTTGATCCATTGGTGCTGGCTCGATTGCAGGCGTGTGCGACATCACCCGTGACGCACTACTTCAATGCGTCTGATGCAACGAAGCTGACCGAGGCCTTTGGGAAAATTGGTGATTCACTGTCGCAGGTGCGCCTGAGCAAATAATCCAGACGGGATCGGTTTTCATCTGCGGGTCCCGGCCGGAGGTGGCTTTGGGGCCCGCTTGGTTTTGGTCGGCGAAGTTTTCAGGGCAGTTTTGTGTTGTATAGACTCGCATTTCCTGGGGCGCGCCGGCTGCCCCGCCCGACTTGCTGGACGAGCGTATGACAGACCTTCCGACGATACTTGCGCTTTCCAGCGGTCCAGGACGAGCGGGGGTAGCGGTGATCCGCGTGTCTGGGCCTGCAGCCAGGGCTGCTGTGGTGACGCTGGCCGGTGACCTACCAGTCGCGCGGATGGCGGCGTTGCGTGTGCTGCGGCGGCCGCGCGATGGGGAAGCTTTGGACCAGGCATTGGTCCTGTGGTTTCCAGCACCACGGAGCTTCACCGGCGAGGACTGCGCCGAGTTTCACGTGCACGGCGGGCGGGCCGTGGTCGCTGGCGTGATCGATGCGTTGAGCCAGATTCCTGGATTGCGGTTAGCTCAGCCCGGAGAATTCACTCGCCGGGCCTTTGAAAATGGCAAGCTGGATCTGACGGCCGCTGAGGGTTTGTCGGATCTGATCGATGCCGAGACTGACGCGCAGCGTCGGCAAGCTTTGCGACAGACTTCTGGAGGGTTGGCTCAAGCTGCTGAGGCCTGGCGGACGGCTATCATCCGGGCCATGGGGCTGGTCGAAGCCGCGCTCGACTTTGCGGATGAGGCGGATGTCTCGGACCGGGCTGTGAGTCAGGCGCGAGCGATGATCATCAGCCTGCGGTCACAACTCGCGGCAGTGCTGGCCGACGGGCGGCGGGGGGAGATCCTGCGCGACGGTTTCACGGTTGCGATCGTTGGACCGCCGAACTCTGGAAAGTCGAGTCTTATCAACGCTTTGAGTCGTCGTGACGTGGCCATCGTTTCGGATGAGCCTGGGACGACACGGGATGTGGTGGAAGCACGGCTTGATTTGGCCGGGATTCCCGTTCTGTTCATGGATACGGCAGGACTGCGAGAGGCTCCTGGCAAGGTCGAGCAAGAGGGTATCAGGCGCTCACTGGCGCGGGCTGGAGAGGCGGATTTGGTGCTGTGGGTGATTGATGCGCAAGCGCCGCAAGTGGCGCAGCCGCAGGCTCTGTCAGCGTTTTCGACTCGGGTGGTGCCGGTCGTGAACAAGGTTGATGCGGCGGCTTTTGCGCTGGTTGGTGCGGTTCAGATTTCAGCCGCAACGGGTGAGGGTGTCGAGGGCTTGCTTGAACTGATCGCGGCTCGGGCGGGGGCTGCTGGAAAAGAAAGTGCGCTGATCACGCGGACCCGGCATCGGATGTTGATTTCAACTGCGGCTCTCGCCTGCGGGGATTTTCTGGACGAACGCCAGGACGAGACGGAATTGCGCGCTGAAGACCTCAGGCGGGCGGCGCATGCGCTGGGCCAATTGACCGGGCGGGTGGATGCTGAGGACGTGCTGGGGGAGATTTTTGGGCGGTTCTGTATTGGTAAGTGACGGCGCGGTGAGAAATTTGAGTCAAGCGCGATTCTTGGTCTGTTCTGATTTGTGGAGAAGTAGCGGAAATGATTCAGGAATCCAACGCGCTAGCGTTTCACGTGAAACGCTCATCGGCAGCGTTTATGAGATTAATCATTATGCAGCCGATTCGAAGATTCTGGTGACGGCGTCGGGAACGCTGCGGTGGAATTTCAGTCCCTTTGGAGGCGCAGCAGTGGCCAAATACGGACCTTAAATCGCGGAGGGTTGTTCAAACAGGACCCTTGTTCGCGGACCCTATATCCCTGCTGGAATCATGTTTGCCAGGCGTCTCCAGTTGTCAGGAGGCTGCTGTGTCAAGGCAAGACTCCTGCGTTGTAGCCTCCTGTTGATGAAAAGGGGTATTTTGGGTTATGGGATGGTTGGATTCACGGGGAAATTCGAACTTGGCATCGTCTGGAGCGATGTTGCCGCCCCAAGCCAGAGTACGCCTCGCGCCATGACCGAGACAATGTTCGATGTGATTGTGGTGGGCGGCGGACATGCCGGTTGCGAAGCTGCGGCTGCTTCAGCCCGGATGGGCGCGCGCACGGCGCTGATTACGCATAAGGCATCGACCATCGGAGAGATGTCCTGCAATCCGGCCATTGGCGGCTTGGGCAAGGGTCACTTGGTCCGTGAGATCGATGCACTCGATGGCTTGATGGGGCGCGTCGCTGACGCCGCCGGGATTCAATTCCGCTTGCTGAATCGCTCAAAGGGACCGGCGGTCCAAGGGCCGCGTACGCAAGCAGACCGCAAGTTGTATCGGCTTGCCATGCAGGCTGCGATTCATGCGACGCAGAACTTGACTGTGATCGAGGCGGGAATTGAAGATCTGACAGTTGCCGATGGAACTGTCACTGGGGTGGTGACAGCTGATGGGCGCAGTTACAACGCTGGCGCGGTGGTGCTGACGACAGGCACGTTTCTGCGCGGCCTGATGCACCTGGGTGAGACCAAGATTCCCGCGGGTCGGGTTGGCGATCAACCGGTACTCGGATTGTCGCTGCGGCTGGAGGCGTTGGGCCTACAACTCGGACGTCTCAAGACCGGGACACCCGCGCGACTGGATGGCAAGTCGATCAATTGGTCTGGGCTGGAGATGCAACCCGGCGATAACGATCCCGTGCCGTTTTCGTTCATGACCGAGCGGATCAGCAATCCGCAGATTCAATGCGGGATCACGACAACGACAGAGGCCACGCATGAGATCATCCGGGCCAACCTGCATCGCGCGCCGATCTACTCCGGGCAGATCGAAGGCGTCGGTCCGAGGTACTGTCCGTCGATCGAGGATAAGGTGGTGCGGTTTGCCGACCGTAGCGGGCACCAGATTTTTCTCGAGCCTGAAGGGCTCGACGATGACACGGTTTACCCAAATGGGGTGTCGACATCGCTGCCGGTGGATGTCCAGGATGCGTTTCTGCGGACGATTTCGGGACTGGAAAATGTGCGCATCGTTCGGCCGGGGTATGCGATTGAATATGATTATATCGATCCGCGGGAGTTGAGCGCTGGGTTGGAGCTCAAGAGGGTGCCTGGGCTGTTCCTGGCCGGGCAGATCAACGGCACCACCGGCTATGAAGAAGCGGCCGGGCAGGGGCTGATTGCCGGAATTAATGCGGCACTCTTTTGTGGCCGCCACCGACACCCCTCCGGGGAGTCGGCCGCTGGCGGCGTTGATGGCGGTCGCGACGGCGAGGCGCGCGCGGGGGCGTTCAGTATCTCGCGGGCGGATGGCTATATCGGGGTGATGGTTGACGACCTGGTCAGTCGAGGCGTTTCAGAGCCGTATCGGATGTTCACATCGCGCGCCGAGTTCCGACTGCGGCTTCGGGCCGACAATGCGGATCAGCGTTTGACACCGGTTGGGTTAGCGCTGGGCTGTGTCGGAGCCGAGCGGCGCGCCGTGTTTGAAGCCAAGGAAGCGGCTTTGGTCGCTGGTCGGTCTCAGCTGGAGAGTTTGGTGGTGACGCCAACCGAAGCGGGCCGCGTCGGGCTCGACGTCAAAAAAGACGGTCGGCGGCGCTCAGCCTTTGAGTTGATGGCCCTGCCAGGGGTTGATTTTGCGCGGCTCCGAGCGATCTGGCCGGCGTTGGGGCAGATTTCGGCAAGATCTGCGGCGCAGTTGGAAATCGATGCCAAGTATGCGGCGTATGTCGATCGGCAGGTGACCGATGTGGCGTCGATGAAGCGGGATGAAGCGGTGGTGATTCCGCCGGGTCTGGATTTTGCGGGGATTGCCGGGTTGTCGACTGAGTTGCGGCAGAAGCTGGAGAAGTTCCGCCCGGCTACACTGGCGCAAGCTGCACGGATCGACGGGATCACGCCGGCGGCCCTGATGCTGGTGCTCGCGGCGGTGAAACGGGGTGGAGACGGCCACCGTCCGCGAAGCACTGACAGCTCTGCTGCACGGACGGGATAGGTACGGCTACTGGTTCCGGTTGAAGCTTTATTTTTTTGCAGTGCTTGGCTGCGAAGGCTTCGCCCTGACCTCGAAAGCCACCAAGTCTCCCACAATTTGTGTCGCATGAAAGGGCTTGAGCTGGCTGCACCATTGTCATGGTGGCCGCTTTGGCGACGGTCGGGCGAAGCGATCAAGCGCCGTCACGCGGGTCCATCTGCCGATTGTTTGAAGAATCATGGTAGGGGTGCCATACAACTCCAATGGCCGCTGACCCATGACATCCATCCGACCGAGTCATATCTCTGACGCTGTTGATTTTGCTGCGGTTTTTGGCGTTTCACGTGAAACGGTGGGGCGGCTGGAGGTGTATGCGGCCCTGCTGGCTAAATGGCAGAAAACCATCAATCTGGTCGCGCCGAGCACGCTTGAGGACGTCTGGCACCGGCATTTTGCGGATAGTGCGCAGGTGGTTGCGGTGGCGGAACGGGCGGGTTGCCTGGGTGCAACGGTTCGCTGGGTGGATCTGGGCACTGGGGCCGGGTTTCCTGGGTTGGTTGTCGGAATCCTGTTGGCGGAGCGGGGACAAACCATCTTGCAACTCGTGGATAGCGACCAGCGGAAAGCCGCATTTCTGCGGGAGGTGGTGCGTGAGACGGGCCTGAAGCGCTCAATCACAGTGGATATCGTTGCAGAACGAATCGAAACGGCTGCAAATCACTCTAAGGGTGCTTATGCGACTGTCGTGTCTGCGCGGGCGTTGGCGCCATTACCGAAGTTGTTGGGCTGGGTGCAGCCGTATTTCGGGCCGGAAACCGTTGGTGTGTTCCTGAAGGGACGTGACGCGGAGGCCGAAGTGGCGGCGGCGCAGAGTTTGGTCGGTTGGAAATTGGCGCTAGAGCCAAGTTTGACCGATGCTGATGCCCGACTGGTGGTGGCGCGGCGTGTGAAGCAGTGAGTTGCCGGCCCTGGTTGGAGGCGTTTCCTGAAGAGGAGTAGCCGATTATGACGCAACCGATCGTTTTGCCGCGCAAAGGCCCGCGCGTGCTGGCCGTCGCCAACCAAAAGGGCGGCGTTGGTAAGACCACGACGGCCATTAATCTGGGCACGGCGTTGGCGGCTGCGGGCGAGCGCGTGTTGATTATTGATCTCGACCCACAAGGCAATGCCTCGACAGGCGTGGGTATTGGTGTCGATCAGCGGCCATTGACCACCTATGATGTCATCGCCGGGCACTGCGCGCTTCGGGATGCTGTGCTTGAGACGAAAGTGCCGGGATTGGCCGTTGTTCCAGCAAATAATGATCTGGTCGGCCTCGAAGCGGACCTGCAAGGGGATCCGAATCGGCCTTATCGTTTGCGGGACGCGATTGCAAAGATGGCGGCCAGCCAGACGATCAAACCCGGAGAGTTTGCTTTCAGTTACGTGCTCATCGACTGCCCGCCGTCGCTGAACGTGTTGACTTTGAATGCGATGACTGCGGCGCAAGCTGTGCTGGTCCCGGTCCAGTGTGAGTTCTTTGCGCTGGAGGGGATTTCGCAGTTGCGGGACACAATCGACCAGATCAAAGCGACGTTGAACCCGACTTTGGAAATCCAGGGTGTGGTTTTGACGATGCATGATGCGCGCACGGCGTTTTCGCGCGAGGTTGCCGACAACGTCCGGGCGTTCTTTGGGGCAAAGGTTTATAACACGATGATTCCGCGTAATATTCGCGTCGCTGAAGCGCCGTCCTATGGGAAGCCGATCCTGGTCTATGACCCGGAGTGCACGGGCAGTGTCGCCTATATGCGGCTGGCAACCGAGGTGATCGCGCGGGAGAAGCTAGCCGCATAACTGGTGACGGGTGTTGGTGGCGTTGGAGTTCTTGAAACGCTTGAGAATACGGTGAATTCGCATGAACATGCCGCTGCCAAAAAACCGGCTGGGTCGAGGGCTCGCTTCATTGATGGGTGAGCCTGCACTCACTCATCCCAGGCTGCCTGTCGAGGGCCAACAGCGGGTCGTGCCGATCGAGCAGGTGCATGCCAGCCCATTGAACCCGCGCAAGGTGTTCCACGAGGGTGATCTCGCGGAATTGGCCAATTCATTGCAGCAAAAAGGCTTTGTGCAGCCGATCATCACGCGGGCGGATCCTGCGGGTGGTTATGAAATCGTGGCGGGTGAGCGACGTTGGCGGGCGGCTGGCAAGGCCGGGCTGCAGGTGGTACCCATTATTGTCCGCGATCTGGATGATAAAGAGATGATGGAATTGGCCATCATCGAGAATGTGCAGCGCGCGGATCTGAACCCGATCGAGGAAGCTGCGGGCTACAACGAGTTGATCCAACGATTTGAATATACGCAGGAGCAGTTGGCCGAAACGATCGGCAAGAGCCGGAGCCATTTGGCTAATACACTGCGCCTCTTGAAGCTACCCGAAGCTGTGCAAACGATGATGTTCGAGGGCAAACTGACGGCCGGGCATGCGCGTGCGCTGGTTGGGCGTGAGGATGCCGAGGCCTTGGCGTTGCGCATTGCCGAACAAGGTCTGAGTGTGCGCGAGGTGGAGGCGTTGGTGCAGAAGCTCGACAAGGGTGGCACTGGTCTGCCGCCGCCAAGCCGGACGCGCGAGAAAGACACTGATACCAAGGCGTTTGAGAAAGAGTTTTCGGATGCGCTGGGCTTGAAGGTCGAGATTAAGCGCGGGTCGGGTGAGAGTGGTTTGTTGGTGATCAAGTTCGGCAACTTTGATCAGTTGGACTACATCCGCAATCGGGTGCTGGGTGGCGGCAACAGCGGGGGCTGACGTTGCAGCCGGGCCTGCTGGTATGTGGGTCTGCTTGGGGGCGAAAAGGGAGCGTCGGTGTTTGCGCCATAAATTTTGCGGCTTTACTTCAGCTTCGACTGTTGCTTGCGCGAGCCGACATGCGTTCCGCGCGCAGACCTCCCCCTATCGGAGGAGACATTTGAGCCAGAGGATTTTCGGAGCGGTGCTCGTTGAGGGTGTCTTTAGGGCGGCAACTCATAGTCCTCAACCGCTCACGGGGTGGCGAATAAGCAGTGACTGTCCTCATTGTTCCGGCGGGGCGGTCGCGGTCGCGTCCGAAATTCACCATGATCACAACCAAAGGTAGATTTTCCCGCCAAGCGTGTTATAGTCTTCTGGCATTGAGACGACGACGTGGCGCGCCCATCGAGGCTGCTGACCGTTGCAGCCACGGTGTGACGGCGGACCAACATCCAGCGTCGGCTCTTTGACAAGTGAAGACAATCCCATGGTCCGGACCCGCCCGCTCCGGACCCCGACGCGTCTGTGGCATCGGCCGTTGGTGGTCGCCGGTAGTCTGGGTCAAGCGGGTGAGCGCGACCCAACACCAGGCCGCCGTGGGCCACAAGCGGTCCTATGCGCGCCAAGCATGCTGCGCCGCACAGTTGGCTAAATCTCACGAACTGATTTAAAGAGTTTTGCGCGCAACGGCTCGGATCGATCGTACAGCGTGGTATTCGTCCAGGCTGTGTCACAGTCTCCAATTGCCAGCACACTCGCTGCAACGGCTGCCAGCTTGAAATGAAGGAGAGCAATGCGTGAAATTGCGCAAACTGCAAATTAAGGGCTTTAAATCTATCGTCGATCAGTCGATCTCGCTTGGTCGCCTCAATTGCTTCATTGGTGCCAACGGCGTCGGCAAAAGCAATGTCCTCGAAGCATTGGGCGTACTGGGCGCGGCGGCGGCGGGGCGCGTCGACGACGAAGTCATCATTCGGCACGGCGTACGTGCTGGGCTTCCACGTCTGTTCAAGTCGTCATTTGCGAAGACGCAAATTCCGCCGCACATAACACTTGAGGCGACTAGCGAACCGGCCGCGACCTTTCGTGTGTCCCTCCTCAACCCGCTCGACAAACCGAAACCCGCTTGGTCGTTCAAGACCGAGTTCCTCTCATCAGGTGACAGGGAAATTCTGACACGGGGCGTAAAGAGCGGCCGGGAGAACCTCGACGAGACCAGGGGGCTGTCGGCGTTGAAAGTCGTTGATTTGCAGCCCGATGATCCCGCATCGTCGCTCATCAAGATGTTGCAGCACTACGCGATCTACACGCCCAACACGCCCGCGTTGCGCTCGACCGTCCCCGATGTGCAGATGCGATTTCCGGTCGGTCTCGTCGGGGGCGGTCTTGCCGAGGGCTTCGATGCGCTAAGGCGGAGCATCGACGGGGAACAACTCGACGACGTCACTGAGCTTATTGATTGGGTCAGCGACGTGAGCGTGACCAGCGTCGTCGGCGACCTACTTTCCCCGTCCGTGCCGCGTACGAAGAACGTGCTGAAATTCACCGACAAGTTCATGGCGCCGTCGCGCAATACTCTGACCGCCGCCGACGCGAGCGAGGGCGCGCTGTATGTCTTGTTTGCCGCCGTCCTTTGCCTGTCAGCATCGTCGCCCTCCCTCGTCGCGATCGACAACCTCGACTCGGCGCTGAATCCACGGCTGGTAACGCGACTCGTCAGCAAACTCGCTGCCTGGCTGAAAAAGGCAAATCCGACCCGGCAACTCTTGTTCACGGCTCACAACCCGACGGTGTTGGACGGGCTTGACCTCGATGACGACGAGGTCCGCTTGTTCGCGGTGGAGCGAAACAGCGTCGGACACACCACAGTTCGCCGCATCACGGTCACGCCCGAACTCAAAAAGCTGAATAATGAATATCCCCTCTCACGTCTCTGGGCGATGGGAAATCTCGGGGCGGTGCCAAATGTCTGACCTTCGCGTGGCACTCGTCGCCGAGGGGCCGACCGATGCGATCATCATCGAGGCTGCGCTCAAGGCACTCCTGCTGCGCCCCTTTGTGCTGACGCAGCTTCAACCCGAGCCTACTCGGCCCAGGCTGGGGACCGGATGGGGCGGAGTACTGCAATGGTGTCGGAACTTCGCAGCGCGAGGACAGGTGCGGCTCGAAGACGACCCCACATTGCCGGGTTTCGATTTCTTCGTCGTCCACGTCGATGCCGACGTAGCCGAGGGGGCTTACGCGAACGTAAGCAATGAGATCGCGAACATTGCTCTGCAATGTGGTTGGCCCGCACTTCCGAACAACATCCAGTGTCCACCGCCGACGGGAAGCGTCGACGTCGTGCGGACCTGCGTGCTTTCCTGGTCTGGAATGCAGGCTCTCGGACCGAAGACCGTCCTCTGTGTCCCATCGAAGGCGATCGATGCCTGGCTCGCCGCAGCCGCGCTCAACAATGGCCACGCGCTACTGTGCGGAATCGAATGCAACTTCAATGTCGAGGCCCAACTCGCGGCGCTGCCCATGGCCCAACGCATCAAGAAGACGCGGCGTGAATATCTATCGCATGTAGGGTCGGTCACGGCGAGATGGCCGGTAGTACGTGCAAACTGCACGCAGGCAGAACGGTTCTCGACCGACGTAGCGGCTGTGGCTGTATGAAGGGGTGCTGCCCCACAACGGACTGCAATAGTCGCGATCGAAGAAGCGATGCAATCTTCCTCCGGGTCCGTCCCGATCGGCGCACTTTGGGGCAGAACATTCGTCGACGCGCCTTCGCATGCTGCACCTGCTCACTTCCGCAACGGGTCACAAGCGGTCTCGATCGACTGGCAACGGCGCGGACCTGCTCGTTCGATTTTGGGGGTGTTGGCGGAGTCGTCAGGCGGCGTTGGCGCGGGTGGTGTCGGCGAGCGACGTTGCCGTCGCAACCGGCGCTGTGTCCGCCAGGTGCCAGGGCTTGTCTGCGCCCATGGCGAGGTGACCGAAGCGATGTTTGACTTCGAGAACCCGTAGGCGTTGCAGGAATGTCAGGTTGAGTTCGATCGCAACCTCCTTGCGGTCGTAGACAAAGTTTTCGATCACGCCGAAGCCGCGCATTGCGGCAAGCAGCTTTCGCGCCTCTTCGGCATTCAATTGGCAGACAGTTTCGACGTCACCAGTCGTGAGCGGGGTCAGAAGGGGTTTTTGCATGTAGCGCACCAGATAAGCCGCGAGTTTCATGATCTCGCGATTGCCCCAAGGGGCTCTGTACAACTCGTCCAGCCAGATTTCATAGGCGAGTGGCAGATCTTCCCGGGCGATGCCTTCAATGGATTGAAAGCGGACCTTTCGCAAATCGGCGCCGGATGGATTGGCGGCTATGGTCGGGGCACTAATGGCAGTCATAGCTCAGCCTCAGTCGGGTTGGTCGATGGCCGTCATGGCGTCGATCTGACGATGCCTGCAAGGTGTAAATTCTCAGGTCACTAAAACTCTAAAAATTGCAACGACGCCTTGACGGGTTGCTGCGGCCGGCGTTCCGTCCTGCCAGAACGACACCGTGAGACATGTCATGAACACTGATGATTGCCTGGGCCGGTTGGCTAAAACAATCCATGCGCGCCGTTCGGCGGACGCTGACACGTCCTATACACGGACGTTGCTCGACGCCGGCCCGGAAAAGTGCGCGCGCAAGTTCGGCGAAGAGGCCATTGAGACCGTGATCGCAGCCATTGGCGGGGATGATCAACAGTTGGCGGCGGAAGCCGCCGATGTGGTTTATCATTTGCTGGTGTTACTGGAAGCGCGAGGCGTTGCCCTTGCAGAGGTCTACAGCCTGCTGGAGGCTCGCACGCAGATGTCCGGGTTGGCGGAGAAGGCTGCGCGACAAGCCTCCTGATCGGAATTTCTCTCCGTTTCACGTGAATCAATGGTGGCAAATTCCATGAACATGCTCAGTGGTTTACAATTTTCTCCCTATCGGGAGTTTACGCGTGAGGAGTGGGCGCGGCTGCGTGCGGATACGCCGATGACTTTGGTTGAGCGGGATCTCGAAGCTCTCAAAGGCGTGATTGAGCAGATCGATATCGATGAAGTCGAACAGATTTATCTTCCGCTGTCGCGGTTGTTGAATTTGTACGTGGCTGCGTCGCAGGACCTGCATTTGGTGACCAACCGGTTCCTTGGCCGAAAGGATGGACGCGTACCCTTCATCATCGGCGTGGCGGGGTCAGTTGCAGTCGGCAAAAGCACGACGGCGCGTGTGCTGCGGGCAATGCTCGCGCGTTGGACGGACCATCCTCGGGTTGATCTGATCACGACCGACGGATTTTTGTTCCCTAACGCAGAATTGACGCGGCGCGGGCTGATGGAGAAAAAAGGCTTTCCAGAGAGTTTTGATAGTGCGCGGCTTCTGAATTTTCTTCACCAGGTGAAATCGGGCCGTGAGGCGGTCGCGGCTCCGGTGTACTCGCATTTTCACTATGACGTGGTGCCAGGCCAGGAGGTCGTGGTCGACCGGCCGGATATTCTGATTGTCGAGGGGCTGAATGTCTTGCAGCCGGCACGCTTACCCAAGGGTGGCGAGGCAATACCGTTCGTGTCGGATTTTTTTGATTTTTCGATCTACATCGATGCCGATGTGCCGGTGATCGAAGAATGGTACATTACCCGCTTCATGCGCTTGCGCTATACGGCGTTCCGCGATCCGGCTGCGTATTTTCATCGCTATGCGCAGTTCAGCGATGCGGCCGCACGAGAGCGTGCTTTGGAGATCTGGCGGACGATCAACTTAAAGAATTTGGAGGAGAATATTTTGCCGACGCGGCAGCGCGCTGGGCTTATTCTCCGTAAGGGCGCCGATCATCGAACCGAATCTGTGGCATTGCGAAGGATCTGAGTTCAGTCTTTCTCGGTGGTGATCTTACGCCGCATCGAACCCAGCTGCCCGGTCAGGCTCGCGATCATCATCTGGCCCATGAATGATTGCCCTTGCAGCATCATTGCCATCGGTGAATAGGACATCGCGTTTTGCGTGATGTGCAACTGCAACTTGGCAATGGCTGTGGTTGCCTCAATCGCGAGCTTCAACGCTTCCATCTGCCGGCCGTCGGGGGTGCCAGTGGTTGGCTGGCTGGGCTCACTCTGCAGGAAGGGTTGAAGGAAGTTGGGCATGCCCGGGATCGTAAACCCGCCAAACGGGTGCAGCGCCGCCGATTTGGGCTGCGGCTCTGCCGCGTGATGTGTCTGAGCCGATCGAGGTGTCGGCTGAGGGGGTAGTGGCGGGCGTTCCGGTTCGGAGTTCATTGCGGATGAGCGTTGCGGGTAGGGCAGCGGCTCCGGCGACTGAGGTGGCGGTGATCTCATCATGGCCTGGAGGTAAGCGGCGAGCAGTGCGGTCTCCCGATCTTTAGAGTCAGCGCCGGGGGTTGGTCCCGCGATTGGTGGTGGGCTGTTCGCCGACGCCGCTGCTATTTGCGGTGGCTCCGGTGATGTTGGCGCTGGTCCTTTCGGATGCGTTGTCGGAGTCTGACTTGTTGCGCGCATGACCCTCGACGATGACTTGGGGGCCACGCGTTTTGCGTCTGGTGCAATGGCCAAAGGCAGTGAAACGGACTTGTCTGCAGACCGAAGCTTGTCGCGCAGACGGCGGATCTCCGATGGATCGCTGATGCCGATTTGTTTGATCGCCGTGGTGGGTTTATTGGCTCGGCCTACGGCCAGCACCGTCATCACTCGCGCAAGGATCTCGGCATCATCGATGCCCGTGCCTTTGGGTCGGCCGCGGCGACGTGCGGCGGCCATGTCGGTCGATTTCGATGGAGAATTTTGGCGCTCGATCATGGCGCGCGGCTTCCGCATGTTGGAGAACGAGTCAGTGCAGGTATAACGGAGGTATATTCCGCGCACTGTCTCCGGTTGTCCTCATGACAGGAGAAAAACAGCATAAGACGCGGCAGTCAAATGGTTTTTACAACGATTAGGCTCCCCGCGTTGCGATTTTACGACGTGCCAAAGCGGCATTCCTCGTCGGCTGGCAGGGGGTCGCAAGCGGTGTCCTCGACGCATTGTGCCAAGGCGTCTTGCAGTTCTTTGTTCGAGGCACCGTCAAGCGGGCCTTTGTAAAGGCCGTGCTCGGTCAGGCCGCATTGGTACATTTTGGTCATGCGCTCGCCACCGAAGGTGATGGCGCGTTTGTAGTCGGCGAGCGCGGATTGTGGGTTGCCCAAAGCCTGCGCGATGTGGGCTCGGGTATCGAACGAGGCGCCACTCGTTGGGTCGAGGCGGATCGATTTTTCAACGTCGTCTTTGCCATCGGCTGGCTTGCCCCAGCGGAAATAGGCCCACGCGCGGTTGTTGAGAGGGACGGCTGCGTCCGGGACGATGGCGAGCGAGCGGTCGTAATCCTGGATGGCTTCCGCGTACCAGCCTTTGATCGATAGAGCGAGGGCGCGATTGGCGTAGGCCCTGGCGCGTTCTTCTGGGGGCAGGGGGGCTTTCAGAAGCTCCGTGCAGCCTTGAATGCGCAGATCGACGTTGTCAGAAAGGCAATCGAGTGCGGTCGCCGCGTGGACGGTCGGGGCGGTTGTCAGAGCTGAGATCAGCAAGCAGGCAATGAATGCTGACCGAGCGAAGCGCATGGTGCAAGTTCCTTTGAATCATCGAGGCGATCTCAGTCAGGTTAGCCACTGCAGAGATCGGGAATGCGGCAATCGAGAGGCAGAAGGTTGGTGTTACGACCGTTTCTGCCAATCGTCGGTCCGTTGATAACATAGATAACAGGACCTGCGACCCTCCCGGATAGCTTTGTCCTCGTAGCGGGTCTGTGGCCAATCGGTGGGGCGGATTTGCCAGTCCGCAGCGCGGGTGGCTTGCCAATGGAAGCGTGGCTCGTATTGGAAGGCCATCAAAATCGTGCGCGCGTAGTCAGGGATGTCGGTGCCGATCCGCAGCTCAGCTTCCGGGCGCATGACCTCAGCGAGTTGGCCGAGGAGCTTGATATTAATCAGCCGGCGTTTGATGTGACGGCGCTTCGGCCAGGGGTCGGGGAAGAGGATAAAAGCTCGTGAGATCGATGACGGCGGGAGGGCTCGCAGCACATCGCGGGCGTCGTCCGGGTGGAGAATAATGTTGTTGAGTTTTTGCTCCTCCATAGCGACGAGGACCTTGGCAACGCCATCCTCGAACGGCTCGCAGCCGAGGATGTCTATCGAGGGATTATTCTCTGCTTGCCAGACGAGATGTTCACCACCACCGAACCCAATCTCAATCCAGAGCGGTTTGATCGGATTGGTAACGGGGAACTTGGGGTCGAATGCGACTTTGGGGAGGAGGTCCCGCATTAAGCCATCTTGGCGTGGCGACAATTTGCGGCCCCGGCGGCGGCCGAAGGTGCGGAGTTCGGATGCGAGGTCGTCTGGCAGTGCGTCGTCATTGTCAGCGGTTGGGATGTCTTGAGGTATCGACACGGTCAATGGTTCCGGGAACAGAGTTACGGCTCGGTTCTACTCGGCTTTGGTAACCATGCAATCGATTTGGCGACGGCGGAGTTCATTGCAGACGTTGCCGGCTGTCGCGCCGTCGAAGCCAACGAAGCGAGCACGGAATACCGGCTTTCCTGCGCTGGTGGCGGCAATGGCTTGAGAGGTGTAGGCGCCCAGAAGTTGGGGTGCGCCAGCCAAAACGGTGGCCAGTTGTTTTTCGGCGTCGGACTTGGTGGCATAGGCGCCGACCTGGATGTGGATCGATCCGGAGTGATCGACAACCTGGCAGCTGCTGAAGGTTGTCCTGGTGTCGGTCCGTTCAAGCGAAATGCCGGGACTTGGCCCATGTTGGCCGAGGCCATTTGCGGTCTGGCTTGGGGTGTTGGCGCGGTTGCAAGGTTGGGTTCGGAGGCCTGCGTTAGTTGCCTTGCCTGCTGCTCCAGCGTGGAAGGTGCTGCGCCGCGTTGGGGCGCTAAAGCCGGCACTGGTTTTGGTGGCAGTGCGGCTTGATTTGGCGGACTCGGCGCCACCAACAGGGGGCGGACCCGGGTCACTTTGACTTCGGGGACGGCTGGCGGATTGGCTTCTGTTACCGATTGCCAACTTGGTTTTTGGACGATGATTGGTTGGGCGACGGCAGGCGCCGCCGATATCGCGGCTGCAACTTGAACAATTGCTGCCGTCGATGGCCGAGCCATTGCCGTCGGTGCCGGGACTGTTTTACCGCGGGCGACGGGAACATTCTGGCGGGTTCTGACAGTCGATGCACGGACCAGCGCGATATTCAGCAGGTTGCGCATGGTCTGGTTGCGCGCTGCGGCGCTGGGGCCGCCAAAAACAACGCCGATGACGTGTTTGCCATTGCGGCGCACGTTGGCGACCAAGTTGAAGCCAGACGAACCGATGTAGCCGGTCTTGATGCCATCGGTGCCCTCGTAGGCCAACAGCATGGTGTTGTGGTTGCGGTGGCTGTCACCGCGGAAATTGAATTCGCGCATTGAGAACAGCGGGTAGTGTTTTGGGAAATCATCCTGCAGGCGAAGGCCAAGGGTGATCATGTCCCGGGCCGTGGTTACTTGTTCGGCGTCCGGCAGGCCGTGAGCGTTTTTGAAGGTGGTGGCGGACATGCCGATACGGCGGGCGGTCTGGGTCATCAGGGCTGCGAACTTCGGCTCGGCGCCCGCGATATGTTCGGCCAAGGCAACGGAGGCATCGTTGGCAGATTTTGTGATCAGGGCCTTAATAGCTTCAAGAACCGTGATTGAACCGCCTTCTTTGATACCCAGTTTCGTCGGTTGCACGCGCGTGGAGGTGTCGGAGAAGACGATACTGGTCTGGTAGTTGAGCTTGCCTTGCTCAATCAGATCGAAGACGACGTAGAGGGTCATCATTTTGGTGAGAGAGGCTGGAAAACGGGGCTCGTCAGCTGCACTTTCACTGATCACACGGCCGGTGTTGCCATCGACGACCAGGGCTGCATGGCGGCCGGCAAACGCACTTGTGGCTGAGGCCAACAAGCTGAAACCAAAGAGGCTGAGCCATTTCATCGCCAGGCTCGGTGGTCGCCTCGGCACTTGCGGGCCTGGCAAAATGATCGATTTCGTCCCGGCCATACTCGACCCTTTTGCAGACTGCCTGAAGGTGTCACTTTGACGGCGGTGACAGCAGCATCAGACTGGCCCTGAAGTTTCACGCCCCGAGGTCCAGCCGTTCGGCAAGCCGCATTGACCTCGGCAAGACGAGAACCATGCTTTCCCGGCGCCTTTGCGGCTGCATTTGGCCCGATGTTGGACAGTTGACCCGACGCTGCGAATTTCACTGTGCTTGGCCGGTTGACGGCGAAGCTCTACCCTCGCGCCCGAGTGTAGGGGTTGGGTGTTAGGACATGGTTAACTTGCGCAAGCGAACGGCTTGTGTTTGACTGCTTACAGCGACAATGCTGCACTGCAGCATCTGCTTAACAAAATGGTGCAGCGCACATATAGTGTCGCGGTGGACTTCAGCGCTGGGCTGAGTTGAGCCCGCTGAACCTGTCAAATGAGATTAACCCGCAGACCTGCTCAAGAGGCTTCCCGATGATTAAGTCCTTCGAAGACGTGCAGAAGATGAATCAAGCCAATGCCGACAACGCCATGAAAATGTTTGGCGATTGGACCAAGAGTTGGCAGGCGATTGCGAGCGAATGGCAAGACTATTCAAAGCGCTCCTACGCGGAGAGCACGCAAACCATGGAGAAACTGCTGACCGCAAAAACAGTTGAGCAAGCTCTGCAAATTCAAACCGGCTTCGCCAAGCGCGCCTACGAGGACTACGTTCGGGAGGTAACGAAGGTTGGTTCCATGTATACCGATCTGGCCAAGGAAGCTTACAAGCCGGTCGGGAAGGCAATGAAGCAAAGCCGCTGAACCCGAAGCTTTGCAGCCTGATTGGTAGAATTGAAGGCTTGGCTCTTGCCGGGCCTTTTTTCGTTGCTATCTATCACCAGTGGTACCGGTCAGGAGCACTGGCAACTTGGTGCATCATGAGACAGATCGGAATTTGCCCTGAAACGCGATTCCTCGTAGCGTCAACATGGTACTGTGCTGAAGTCACGATACGATGGACGTGATCAGCGCCTTGGTTGGCTGTGACGGTGTAGTGCGTTGGTGCGTGAGAGCGACGAACAGAGGCAGTTCTCCATGATTGGGGATCATTGTTTGATGAATACTGAGTGGCGCGGGCCGGGCTTCGAGTGGAGCCATCGCGGTGACTTTGCAGTGTCTGAAGTTCAAGCGGCCAAGTCGCCACGCAAAGATGGGCCACCTGGCGATAACGGCGACGGTAAGACGGGTCTGATTACCAAGACCCGGCCGGTCACAAAAAAGCCAAGCCTGTATAAGGTTCTGCTGCTGAATGATGACTACACGCCGATGGAGTTCGTCATCCATGTGTTGGAAAAGTTTTTCAACAAGGGCCGCGAAGACGCTACCCAGGTGATGATGCATGTCCATCAGAAGGGTGTCGGCGTTTGCGGGGTCTACACTTACGAAGTGGCTGAGACGAAGGTCGCGCAGACAATGGACTTTGCACGACAGCATCAACATCCGCTGCAATGTCGGATGGAAAAGGAGTGATACGGTGCCAGCATTCTCACAGAGCCTGGAAGCGGCACTGCATCGCGCGCTCGAAGCCGCGAACGAGCGCCGCCATGAATATTCAACGCTGGAACACTTGCTGCTCGCGTTGATTGAAGATCGCGATGCTAGTGCCGTGATGCGCGCATGTAACGTCGATCTCGACGTATTGAAACAACGCGTGACCCATTATCTCGATACCGAGCTCGAAAGTTTGGTGCGGAAAGGTGCGGCCGACGCGCAACCGACGACGGGCTTTCAGCGTGTGGTGCATCGTGCGGTCGTCCACGTGCAATCGTCCGGGCGAGAGGAAGTCACAGGGGCCAATGTGTTGGTCGCAATCTTTGCCGAGCGCGAGAGCCATGCTGCATTCTTCCTGCAGGAGCAGGAAATGACGC
>JAYSUN010000451.1:0-10614 GCA_043719045.1 Hyphomicrobiaceae bacterium
CAATCTCGATATGACAGGGCGATCATTAGATGCCTGGATGGGACGTGACGCATGCCAACTCTCGTTAATCGGTTGCCGAAGCGCGTTGCCTGGGGGGACTGTGATCCTGCGCAGATCGTGTTCTATCCTCGCTACTTTGCCATGTTTGATGAGGCGACGCAGGAATTGTTCCATCAGGCGTTGGGCATGCCCAAGATCAAATGGGTCAAGAAATTTGGTATCATTGGCATCCCGATGGTGGACACCCGCGCGAAATTTTTGATCCCATCTTGGTATGGTGATGACATCGTGATTGAGAGCCGCGTCTCGGCGTTCCGGCGCTCGAGCTTTGATGTCGAACATAAGATTTTGAAGGGAGAGACGGTCGCTGTCGAAGGCTTCGAGACGCGCGTCTGGTCGGGCTCAGATCCTGATCGTCCCGGGGGCATCAAATCCGTGGCGATTCCAGCAGAGGTGCTGCAAGCCTTCGAGCGCGCCTAACGACCTCGATCAACCGACACAGAGCCGGACGGCTTGTCGCACCACACTTTTGTTTGCTTGGTTTGGTCAAGGTAGGAAACGCATTGAGTGAAGCGTCGGCGGCGGCTAAACTCGCAGGCATGCGAGACGTGTGGTAAGGCACGTTGGATCAGGATATGCGGAGCCTGGATGGCAAGTGACGACGACAGCGCGGGAGAGCCCTGGGGACGAACCGCAGGCACCGGCGACATGGCGCAGGCGAGGCTCGACAAGGCCAGAGCCTTTCTCAGTGCGCGTAACCTCGATGCCGCAATTCGAGAGGCGGAAGCCGTGTTGGCCCTTGATCCGAACGGTCATTGGGGCTTTTGTGCATTAGACGTCATTGGCGATGCGCTGACTGCAAAAGACGACTATGCCACGGTGCTCAAGATTGCGCGCGATATGCTGGCGATGAACCCCGAGCACGTCGACGGTTATATCCATTTGGCGCGGGCCTCGATGGAGCGGCGGGATATGCGAACGTGTATCGAGGCCATTGAGCAGGGGCTTGAAAAAGATCCAAACTCGATCGCGCTAATGTTGTTGAACAGCAGCCGGTTTCGACGCGTCCAGGATCATGAGCGTGGGGTTATCTGGGCTGAGAAAGCCGCAAACTTGGCGCCCTGGCACGCCCCGGTGATGAATGTGCTCGGCATGGCCTACAGCGAAGCCGGCCGCAAAGACGACGCCGAACGCGCATTTCAATCAGCACGTGAGATCGATCCGGTTTCCAGCCACACCATTTGTACCGCAGCCATCGAAGCTTACCGCGCCAACAACTATCACGAGGCGCGCGAACTTGCGTTGCAGGCGCTGTCCATCGATCCGCTGGACGATGACGCACGCCACATCGCCTACCGGTCCCGCATTTATGGCAACATCCTGCTGCGGCCTTACTGGAGTCTTGCGACCCTGACAAAACGCCATATGTTGATGTTTGCGAGCATCTTCCTGGCGCTGTTGGTGCCACTGACAGCGCTGAAGATTGGGCATGTTTTGTTTCCGGTCCTGGCCATCTACTATCTCGGCTGCATGTTCGTCGTCCTGCTCGTTGAGCATCTGGATCGTTCGAACAAGCCAGCAAAACCGCCGAAACTGAAGAACTATTGACCGATCACAGAGTCCCCATGAGCTCATCCGACGATATTCGCGAATTGGCCGACGCGTGCGCTATGCAACCGGGCCTCGGCGGTTTACTGCGCGCGTTGCTGGCAGCACTTCGCCAACCCGATGCAAAGGTTGACTTCGATGCTGTGTTCGGCCCGCTCGATCCGGCAACCTACAAGGACGCAGCATCGGTGCGCGCTGCCGCAGCGTTTCTCGTACAAGCGCAGCGACCTGACTTGGCTCGGCGCTGGACCAAGCAAGCGGACACACTTGAATCTCCTCCCGAGCCGGTTGCGACGGGGCCAACGCTCAAGGTTGTCGCGTCGAAAGACGAAGCTGCGACGCCATCGGGCAAAGTGGTCGACTTCGATCGTGCACGCACTGATCAAACGGGGGAAATACCAAAACGCGAGCGGGTCACGCTGAATGATGTTGAGGGGCTTCCGCAAGTCAAAGAACAGATTCGCCGCCGCATTATTCAACCGTTCCAGGCCAAAGGTCTGTATGCAAAATTCAAACGCAAAGCCGGTGGCGGCGTGTTGATGTATGGCCCGCCAGGATGTGGCAAGACGATGCTTGCCCGGGCGACGGCCCAGGAGTGCGATGCGAGTTTTCACGCAGTCGAGATCAGCGAAATTCTGTCGCGCTGGGTCGGTGAAAGTGAAAAGCGCATGAAACAGATCTTTGAGAATGCGCGACGACAGGCGCCGGCCATTTTGTTTTTCGATGAGGTCGAAGCCCTGGCGCGCAAGCGCAGCTTCAATGAGAGCAACATCGATTCGATGGTGTCGGTGTTTCTGAGCGAGTTTGACGGCCTCAGTGGCAACAATGACGGCGTTCTCGTGCTCGCCGCGACCAATGTGCCATGGTCAGTCGATGCCGCCTTTCGTCGTCCTGGTCGGTTTGACCGGACGCTGTTCGTACCGCCTCCTGATCGCGAGGCGCGGGCTGCAATCCTGCGTAAGCAGCTGGCCGCAGTGCCCCAAGCGCCCGGCCTTGAGGTCACGATCATTGCCGAACAGACCGCGGGTTTTTCCGGTGCCGACCTCTCAGAGTTGGTCGCAACAGCCTGTGATCTTGCCATTGACGAGAGCCTGGCAACCGACAAGATCGAGCCGGTGACGCTGGCACATTTGAAAGCTGCCCGAAAGGAATGCCGAGCAACCACGCTCGAATGGCTGACGACGGCTCGCAACTATGCCGAGTATGCCAATCGCGACGGAGCCT
Source organism: Hyphomicrobiaceae bacterium (assembly GCA_043719045.1). Classification (GTDB taxonomy): domain Bacteria; phylum Pseudomonadota; class Alphaproteobacteria; order Rhizobiales; family Hyphomicrobiaceae; genus JABFRJ01. The sequence goes on from JAYSUN010000451.1 coordinate 2,833, forward strand.
GGGATGACCTTGCACAATTCTTGCGAGATCACGGTTGATCGCGCGGGATTGCGGCTGACTGTTGACAGCGTTGCTAGAGCGCTGTGCACATGATCTGGCTCAAGAATGCGCTTCAGCCACTTCGACCGACACATTTTCTGAGGTTAACCGGACAGCACTTAACCGGAAGATACCTTGGGCGACGCCACACTAGCGCGCTGGACCTGACCTGGATGAGACGATGCCTTTCAAAAGCATGACCGGCTTTGGCCGAGCCGACGGCGCCACTCAATTGATGACCTGGACGTGGGAGGCGCGGAGCGTCAACGGCCGTGGTTTGGACATCCGCTTACGTCTGCCGCCGGGCTTTGAAGCCATGGAACCGAAGGTGCGTGATATCGTGCAGTCGCGGTTCTCGCGCGGCAGCCTGAACCTCTCCCTCACTGTGAAACGTGCTGATGGTGGTGCCGAAATACGCATCAATGACCAGGCGATCTTGGCCGTTGCCGACGCCGTAGTTCGCATGCGCAAAGCCATTCCCGGCGTCAGCCAAGTCAACATTGACGGCTTGATCGCGCTCCGCGGAGTCCTTGAATATGCGGAGCCATTGGAGAGCGAAGCCGAGACTGAGGCTCGCACCGCCGCCATCCTGGCTTCACTGGATACAGCTTTGAAGGAACTCGTTGCGGGACGGGCCGCTGAAGGCAAACGTCTCGAAGACGTGATGAAAATTCAGCTGGCGGAGATTCAGTCTCTCGTTGCTGACGTCACGGCGGCACCAGCGCGAAAGCCTGAGATGATTGCGGCCCGTTTGAGGGAGCAAATCGAGCGCCTCCTCAGTCAAACTGGCGCGTCCCTCGATCCGACGCGGTTGCATCAAGAAGCGATGTTGGTCGCCACCCGTGTTGACGTGGACGAGGAGTTGAAGCGCCTGACCGCACACATCGCGGCAGCCCACGATCTATTGAAAGCCAAAGAGCCGATCGGCCGCAAATTCGACTTTCTCACACAGGAATTCAACCGGGAGGCTAACACCCTCTGTTCCAAATCCAACGATACGGATATCACCCGCGCAGGACTAGCTTTAAAAGCCGTGATCGATCAAATGCGTGAACAGGTGCAGAACATTGAGTGAGCTTGGCCCCACCGTCCGCCGCCATGGCGTGCTGCTCGTCCTGTCGTCGCCCTCAGGCGCCGGTAAAACGACATTGGCGCGCGCCTTGCTCAAAAGCGATCCGTCCCTCGCCATTTCAGTCTCCGTGACGACCCGCGCAATGCGACCCGGTGAGGTCGATGGCAAGGACTACCACTTTATCACCAAAGCCGAATTTATCAGGCAACGTGACGCGGGTGAGTTGCTCGAGTCGGCCGAGGTGCATGGCAATTTTTATGCGACGCCGAAAGCGCCGATCGACGCACACATCGCAGCCGGCCGCGATGTCCTGTTTGACATCGACTGGCAGGGTGCCCAACAACTCGCCCGAAAAGCGACGGTCCCGGTGACCCGAGTTTTTATTCTGCCGCCATCCGCTGCAATTCTGAAACAACGTCTGGAAAATCGCGCCCAGGACGCGCCAGAAGTCGTAATTCGCCGGCTCGCCGGCGCGACTGCCGAGATCCAACATTGGCACGAGTACGACTACGTGATTGTCAACACGGAGCTCGCGCTCAGCTTTGCGTCGCTTCAGGCAATCCTGTCAGCCGAACGCGTCCGCCGTGAACGTCAAGTCGGTCTTAGCGATTTTGTTGAAACACTGAAGATTTGACAGCTATTGGCCGCCGCTGACTGTGGATTTCCAGTCCTTGGCGTCCAGCGGAATTGTGCCGTTTTGAAATGAGCGAGCATCGTAGAAACGTACCGTGCGCTCGAAACGGACAGTAGGTTCGCTGCGTTTCCAGAGCCGGTCAAAGTAGCCAAAGTCGTCAACCTCGGCCACATCGAGCGTCAGTTTGAAGGCATATGTTGAGACGTCGCGGATGACTTGTTGAGGTTTCTCTGCCTCGCCCTTGGGATAAAATAGAATGGTCTCAGTCTTGCTGGTTCGGCCGGCCAAGGCGACAGGCGCAAAGTGTTGGTAAGCCGCACTGCGCGTGCGCTCCATCGACCAGCGCCCGATGTCGGCTGCATAAAAGCGCTTGGTTTCTTTGGTCCGTGGATCAGTGACTTCGAGGTCCATGGCAAGGACTGTCCCCGTCCTCGCGCCCTCGTTCGTGACAGTGACCGGAATCGAGACCATTTCAAAATTCGAATTCTGATAGGGGCTTGAGTAGTGAATGACCGGTGGGACAAACACACGTAGGTCTGGCGCCCGCAATGAGGTCTCCCACAAACTGTATGCCGAAAATGCCAGCGCCACGGCAGACACAACAGCTGCGATCTGCCCGCCCCATCCGCCGCCCGCTTGTGTGGCTGCATCAATGGCGAGTTGGCCTGAAGTTTCGCCGGGGCGCAGGGGGGGTGTCATGTGGCCATTTGCCTTCTGAGCCGGTGCTGAGTGTTGTTGGGCAGATGTAGCGGCAGACATGGCGCAGGCAGACATGGCGCAATTGCGGCGCGGTTGAAGTCCGGTTACACCGGCGCGCGGAAGTTTCAACTCTGTCGCTGGTGTCGTCGGGCGCCGGTCATGGCTTGCTTGCGCGTGCCCGCGCGCGGCCAGCGGCGGGACCGGTCAGAGCTTTTCCGGTCCGGTCCGGTGTGACACAACTCGAGAGCCTCACGAATTTGCCGACGAGCCTCAAGTCAATGTCCGTCGAAATCAGTCGAGCAACCCAGCATAGCCGTTGCAGCCTGCGATCGACGGGTTTTGCCTCGTAGAGGCCGAGCTGATGTGCGGCGAAAGCGACCGGGGCCGCGATGTTTCGCCAAACCCTTGGGTCGTTTCATTTCGTCATGGTGGTGAGCCATTCTCCTCGCGATCTCGTAGTACATACGCTTGCTTTATCGCGGCGCGAGCCCAAACAGATGATAAGTGATTGCGGCATGACGGGGAGAAAACAATTGCAGCAAGGTAAGTCTATGCTGGCCGGAGTGCCTGATACGAAGCAGCTGCGCAAAGCCTTAAGTCGATTTGCGACCGGCGTCGCCATCATGACAACCTGCAGCGCCGACGGAAAACTACAGGGCGTGACGTCAAACTCATTTGCGAGCGTGTCATTGGATCCACCACTGATCCTCTGGTGCCTCGCGCGCACGGCTGCGTCGTTCGCAGGCTTTAGTCAGGCGCGTCATTTTGCGGTCAACGTGCTTGCCAGTCATCAAGTCAAGCTCAGCCGGAACTTCTCGGCACCACAGGCCAACAAATTTGCTGGTGTCTCGTTTCGCCCGGGCATCGGGCAATGCCCAGTTCTCAGCGATGCCATTGGGCTGTTTGAATGCGAAACCGAGAGGCTGATCGACGGTGGTGATCACGCCATCATCATCGGGCGCGTCCTGACTGCGACCATGACTGGCGGCGAACCCTTGATCTTCGTCGATGGCAAGTATCGTCAGACGACAGCCCTCGTTCCCGACACAACAGGCTGAAGCACTGCTCCGACATGCGTTGGCTTTGTCGAGGCGCGGGGGGCCAATCTACTCGACGCGTTTTCGCCACGCGAGAATGGCCAAGAGCGGCAGAACAAACGCAATAATCGTGACCCAGATCGTCAACGCAGGCAGCGCCTCATATTTTCCGCGTTCAACGACGAACACCGCATTCATGTACTTGGTCATCAGATCACCCGCTGTCAGGGCCGCATTCATGAACGATGCCATCAGAGAGAACCAAACCGCTCGACTGCCAGCCGGGGCATTGATCGCGATTAATGTCAGCATCGGGATCATGCCAAGGTTCAGAATCGGCGATTGCACGGCGCTATCAAGCACTGCCAAGCTCTTGGGCCCCAATCCGGTCAGCGCAGTGGTTGCGGACATGGCGCCGTCAAACAGCAGGATCAGACTTGGCAATGCCAGCACGGTGCTGACGACCGTCAGCCACAGCAATACGCTTGTGATGCGCAGGCGCGATATCATGCCGGCCATGAGCCAAGCCGTGATCAACGTCAACAAAGAACCGACGGTGCTCAGGCTGCCAAAAAACAGTTCGTCAAAGCCATATTTGTCGATCAGAAACCAGCGATAGCCGTCGCCGACAGTCGGATAAGCGCGGAAGAAAAAAATGATGAGCGACGCATAGAAAATGCGGATGCGCGTCTCGATCGGAACCTGCGCTGCGACATGCCGCAACATCAAGCCGATGACGACAATGGAAATACAGAATGTGATCTCCTGGGCCAGCGGAACTTCAAGCAAGCCAAGCAACAGCACAACCAAGCCAAAGGCCATACCGCCACCGAGAATCCGCCAGTCCGTTGGGCGTGGCTCGTCGGTGACATCAGTATTGATCAACAGTGCACCCGCAATCGAAATGAGCGGCACCAGGACCGCAGCCAGGAAGACCAGCCAATAGGGCCAGATGGTCGCGAGATAGCCGCCGAGGAAAGCAACAGTCAGCGCCCCGGTTGTCAGGAACAAGCGGCCGAGCACTTGCACCATTGCCAGATCGGCATCGATATCGGCCTTGGCGCGCGGTGTGCCGTCCGCATGCGTGCGCTCAACAACCTCGGTCGTCATCGCGTCCGCTGCGACGTCCTGTAAGACGATGCCAATCGCGGTCAGGATGGAGGCAGCCACGTACAGTTTGTCGGGCGACGCAAACGTGAGGAGGCCTGCGGCCGTCCCAGCCAAAATCAACATCGCGCACGCAACCAACGCGGCGCCGGCAAAGATGTAGACACGGCGCTGCGAGCCGAAGATCTTGACCGTGTCAACGAGTTCGCCGAAAACCATCTTCATGATCGACGGTAGGCCGATCCAGACCGCAAGCGATGCGAGGTCGGACGGTGACAATGTCAGCGCCTTCTTGACCCAAAACTGATCAGCGATTGCGGTAACCCCAACCGCACCCGCCGCAAAATAAACCATCATCGGCGGCAGGTAATTGAGTTTGAATGCAGTGATGGGGGCTCTGACCGCAGTATCAAAGCGGGACCGGAGGGGTGCGGCCATGTGCATCTGCTGGTGCTCTCATCGCATTCAAGACACAAACCCGGATCTTCGCGGGTGGTCGACCCATCACGGCCTCATATGACATGGCGAGTTGCTGGCACGGAAGATGCTAAATCAGAGTCCATCTCGACCCGCTCTTCAGCTGATTGGTAAAATCCTGGAACTCTGACTTGTGTGGCTTCCTGAACTGCCTGATAACTTAGGCCCAAGTTCCAGCAGCCCAACCGTCCCATGCTCGTCACCCGGTCCATCGTTTTTGCCATTGCCTTTTACGCCACGACCGGGGTGATGCTTCTCGGTTTGTTGTGGTTGTTGCTTGCGCCGCGCGCATGGGCCATCGCGGCGCTCAAGCTGCATGGCCGCATCAGCATTTGGCTGCTTGACCATATCTGCCAGTTGAAAATGGAAGTCCGCGGGGCCGAAAGGATTAGGCCGGGCGCTTGCCTCGTGGCCGCCAAACACCAGTCTGCTTGGGATACTTTCGCGCTCTTGACGCTATTTTCCGATCCAGCCATCGTGATGAAAGACGAGTTGAAATTCATCCCCGTTTACGGATGGTTCTGTTTAAAATTCGAGCACATCCTGATCAAGCGTGAGCGAGCCGCTGTCGCACTGCGGCGCCTGATCGCTGATGCCAAGGCACGTTGCGCGCTTGGTCGTCAGATCCTCATTTTCCCAGAGGGCACCAGGCAAACGCCAGGGGCTGGGCCGGACTACAAGCCCGGCTACATCGCTCTTTATGAAGCCCTGGATGTGCCATGTTTGCCGATCGCACTGAACTCCGGACTGTATTGGCCGCGGCGCTCGTTTTTACGCCACCCGGGGACCATCATTGTCGAGGTTCTCGAGCCAATTCAGCCGGGCTTGCGGCGCGCTGAGTTTCGCAAGATCCTGGAAGGCAGTCTGGAAATCGCTTGCAACCGGCTTATCTCAGAGGCCGCGGGCAGTTCGGTGCCGCCACCACTTGCGAACTCCGCCAGTCAGCGACCCAATGAGATCAAAGTATGATCATATAGAGAACAATACTTGACTATTTCTGTTAAATGCTTCATACAACTCGCATCTGATAGAGGTGCATTCCGTGTCCGTTACCGCCCCGGTCGAACTATCTGCGAGCGCCTGCGGCTTCCCAGCTGATTGGCCAGCGATTGCTGTTGATATCTGGGACCGTAAGTACCGCTTTAAACGCGCTGACGGGACGCCTATCGATGCAACGTGGGCAGACACGGCTCGGCGCGTCGCGAAAGCTGCAGCGGCAGCTGAGCCGGGCAAAACCCGCAAGCATTGGGCGGCCGTATTCGAAACAGCAATCTCAGACTTTTCGTTTCTTCCGGCTGGCCGCATTATCGCGGGTGCCGGAACCAAACGTCGCGTTACCTTGTTCAATTGTTTTGTCATGGGTCGCATCGCCGATGATCTCGGCGGCATCTTCGACCAGGTCAAACAAGCTGGCTTGACGATGCAGCAAGGCGGCGGCATCGGCCACGATTTCTCGACGCTTCGCCCGAAAGGCGCGCTGGTCAAGAGCATCAGTGCTGATGCATCCGGCCCGGTCGCATTCATGGATGTCTGGGACGCTATGTGCCGCACCATCATGTCGGCAGGCAGTCGACGAGGGGCGATGATGGCGACACTCCGCTGTGATCATCCAGACATCGAATTGTTCATCGCGGCAAAACGCGAGCCCGGCCGGCTGCGCAATTTCAATCTTTCGGTCCTGGTCACAGACGCATTCATTCGTGCGGTCAACGACGATGGACCATGGGATCTCGTGTTTGACGGCCGGACTTATCGCACCGTGCAGGCCCGTGCGCTCTGGAATACCATCATGCGCACAACCTATGACGTGGCCGAACCCGGCGTTATCTTCATCGATCGGGTCAACGCACAAAACAATCTCGCCTATTGCGAAACGATTCACGCCACCAACCCGTGTGGCGAACAACCTCTGCCTCCCTATGGCGCTTGTTTGCTCGGGTCGATCAATCTCACAACACTTGTGGCCGAACCCTTTACGCCGCGCGCACGGCTTGACGAAACGCGTCTTGCGCGGCTCACATGCACAGCCATTCGCTTTCTCGATAACGTCGTCGATGTCTCGGCATATCCACTCAAGGAGCAACAGGCAGAAGCGCGAGCGAAACGCCGACTGGGCCTCGGCGTGACGGGGCTTGCCGATGCATTGATTGCACTCGGTGTCAGATACGATGCGCCCGCAGCCTTGGCCTTGGTTGACCGTTGGTTGGCCTGCATGAAGGCCGCAGCCTATGCCGCCAGTGCCGATCTTGCAGCCGAGAAGGGGGCGTTCCCACTTTGCAATCCAACTGAACTTCTGGCCCGCCCCGCGCTTGCGCGTCTGCCCGACGGTATCCGGGCCAAAATTGCAGCAACCGGCTTGCGCAATGGCCTTCTGACCTCGATCGCCCCGACGGGCACAATTTCACTTCTGTCAGGCAACGTGTCGAGTGGCATCGAACCCGTTTTCGGCTTCGCCTACGATCGTCGCGTGATGCAACACAATGGCACGCAGTCGACCGAACACGTTGAGGACTTTGCCTACGCTGCCTATTGCCGGACGCATGTGGCGACAGTGCCGTTGCCGGAAGCGTTTGTGACAGCCGAACAGCTTTCACCTCGCGCGCATCTCGACATGCAGGCCGTTGCTCAGCGCCACATCGACAGCGCAATTTCCAAAACCATCAACTGCCCTGTCGACATCACATTTGAAGCGTTCAAAGATATTTATCTCGATGCCT
>JAYSUN010000452.1:0-3705 GCA_043719045.1 Hyphomicrobiaceae bacterium
GAGATCAGCGACATTCCATTGCTGCATGAAGCCTTCGTGAAATACAACTTCGCGCCCGGCACACCTTGGGACGACCTGCGCGGAACCTTCCTGACCATGCCCGACTGGTTTCGCCACGACCTCGACCCGATGTCGGATGACTACGCGGCGCAACAGCGGCGTCTGTGGTGCGCAGTTGCGGGCGTTGATCGCGACTACAACGCAGAGATTGACGAAGAGAACACGGAGTCACACACCGACCCTGTCCGGTTTCCGAGCTACTACATCCGCCGTGACCCGGGGGTGGTTGTCGAAGCGGCGCACCACACTTTGGCCATGGGCGTGATGCTGATGAACAGCAACCTGAAACCTGGTCAATGGGCCCTCGAATACGGCGCGGGCTTTGGCCTGACCGCTCTGCACTTCGCCAGGATCGGTGTCAACGTCGACACGGTCGACATCTCACCCAAATTCTGTCGGCACGTGCAATCCCAGGCCGACTTCTACGGTGTGCCACTGCGGCCTCATCAGGGTCAGTTTGGCTGGAACCCGCGCGGTGACGAAAAGTACGACTTCATCTGGTTTTATGAGTGCTTTCATCACTGCCTGGATTTTCGCCAAGTCGTGCATCAACTCAAGCGGCATCTCGCCTCCAGCGGCAAATTGCTGCTTGCCGGAGAACCCATACTTCGCCGCGAAGCGCCCGTCGTGCCCTACCCTTGGGGCCTGCGGGTTGAGAGCGACGTGGTAGCCATCGTGCGTGAGAAGCACTGGTTCGAACTCGGTTTCTCGGAAGATTTTCTGATTGGCCTGTTTACGCGCGCGGGCTTTTCCGCCGAACGTGTCGAATGCGCAGGTGCACCATACGGTGAAGGTTATGCCTTTAGACACCGAGGTGATCGAATCATCATGGCATCGCAATGGCTGCCTTTGCATGAAGACATTACATGGTTCGGTCATGAAGCCAACGGCCGGTGGACGCGCGGGGAGTCTAGGCTCACGGTGGACGAGACTGAAAGCTACAGCCAGTTGGAGATAGAGATGTCCAATTGCCATTCGCGGGGACAGATAGTCGACGTTGAGTTCGGCGCGACAAGCACGCAGATTCAATTCGCACCTGGCGAGCGGAGACTCGTTGTTCTGGACGCTGGAAAGAAGGCGCCTACGCTGACTTTTCGCTCTGAGACTGTCGCGGCCCCTGCAGGTTCCGGCGACCCAAGATCGCTAGGGGTGCTGGTGCATGCCGTCCGCTATCTTTAGGAAATGCACATTCGTGCACACACTCAGCTTCGAAGTTCGCACAAATGCGTTGGTGCCGCAAATGTAGAAAGCGCCGCGATGACGAAAAAAAAGAATGAAAAAAGAGGACTCATCCTAGGCCAACACTCAATGCTAGGACCTCGCGCTGTTGAAACTGCTCCGCTGTTGCCCTGCGTGACTTCGAAACAGCTCCTGATCGACATTTCAGTACTTGTCCGGTGTGATGCGCGAACAGGAATCCAACGCGTTGTGCGCAGCATTCTCTGGCAGTGGTTAACCGTCGGGGTCGACGGCCATCGCGTAGAACCCATTTACGCAGTTGGCGACGGCACTGGATACCGGTACGCGCGATCGTTCTGCCGCCGTTTTTTGGGCAAGCCCGACCTGGGAGTGGCGGATGAGCCTATGGACTGTGCGCCAGGAGACGTTTTCGTCGCGCTCGATTTGGTTCACCAAGTGCTCTTGACTGAGCAACACACTCATCAGGCAATGCGACAGCAAGGGGTAAGAGTCTTTTCGCTTGTCTATGACCTGCTGCCCATAAAGCTGCCTCACGCATTTCCGTCGGATATTGAGCCGCTTCATGCAAATTGGTTGGATGCAGTTGCGCAACTGGATGGCGCGATCTGCATATCTCGCGCAGTTGCAGACGACTTGTTCGATTGGTGCGAGAGCAGCGCTTCCGCACGAACGGGTACCTTTGAGATCCACTGGTTTCACCTTGGGTCTGATTGCGAATCTTTAGCACCGCGTTTCGAATACAGAAAATCCGCGGACTTGGTAATCCAGGCCGTTGAATCGATGACCTCGGTTCTGATGGTTGGCACGCTCGAACCGAGAAAACAGTACCACCAGGCGCTGGCTGCGTTCGAGCACATGTGGGAAGCGGGGCATGAGATCTTGCTTGTAATTGTCGGTTCGCCGGGCTGGTTGGCCGAAGGAGTGATTGCATCGGTCTCAAACCACCCGGAAAGGAACCGGCGGCTCTTCTGGTTGGAAGGTGCAGATGATGGGTTGCTGGCGAAGCTGTATCGATCGAGTTCCGTTTTGCTCGCGGCCAGCATTGATGAAGGATTCGGGCTGCCCATCGTAGAGGCCGCACGCGCGTCCTTGCCTGTTTTGGCTCGCGACTTGCCGGTGTTCCGAGAGGTGGGCGGTTCTTCAATCTCCTACTTTTCGGGCGAATCTCCTGTCGCACTTGCGGATGCGATCTTGAATTGGCTAAATCTGAAATGTCTAGGTGCTCTCCCAGATGTCTCGGGCTTGAAATTGCTGAGCTGGCAGGAAAGTAGCGCGCGCTTGGTCATCGCTGTCACAGGCGCTGTGCCATACAAGGTTTGGGCCGCAAAGTCGATATTGCGCTTGGCCGGCTCCAGTGGTCGCCTGCGCAGCCAGGTTGGCCGCTGTGTCGGGTCAGAACTGTTGGGAAGTGGGCCGGGGTATCTTGTGTATGGACCCTACATTGCGTTGGAAGCAGGTTCGTACCTGGCTCGCATCAAAGGTTCGCCAGGTACGGCCGATCCCACTCTTGCAATTGCGGATGTGACGGTAAATGGGGGGGCGACATCGTTGGCCACCTTGCCGGGAGGCCGATGGCAATTGGATGGGAATTGGTTGCTAACCCTGCCGTTTGATCTTGCAGTAGCGTGCATTGATCTTGAGGTCCGCGTTTGGGTGCCGTTCGGCTCGACGATAAGGGTCAGCAATATCGAAATCTTAGTTCGGAAGCCGCTCGAAGAACTTGCCTCAGGGCTCGAGACGACCCAACTCTGATTTGGACGCTTTCACGGCCCTTCCTTTTCATCGCTGGCTTCGCCGTCGCAACTGCGAATGCCGGCCATAGCCGCTGCACTTGATCCCCGCACGATCTCAAGATGGCGGGACCTTGATGCAAGCAAGTTGATCACGCGGGATACCGACGGAAAAACATGAAGGCTCCGATCGCGCCGCCGTGATCGGTCAGTTCACTATGGACCATGCCGCAGCCCGCGCGTTGAATGATGAACATCAACTGACTCATGTTGTAGTAGTTCATCTGCATCTCAGGATCAAAGTCCGATTTGCCAGCTTGCTCGTCTTTCTTGGCGCTGCCCACATCGTCTTCAGACGAACGCCCTTCATCACCTTGCGGGCTGGCCGGAGCAGAAACCTGCGGAAGCGATTGATTGGGTGGCACACCATGCGTCGCGTCATGGAGATGCCAAGCGAACGTGACGTGCAAAGCCCCTATTCCACCTGGACGCACCCGCTTCACGAGTTGCTCAAAAAGTGCGAGTCCCCTGCCGATGTCGATGTGTTGAATGACTATGACCGTGTGTACGAGGTCAAATTGACCCGTCACTGCCGACAGCGTGTCATCCGACATCACCAACTTGACATTCTGCAGTTTCTTTTGTTCGCAGTTGCGGCGGGCTTCTGCCAGCATTGACGGCGACACATCAACCCCGACGACCTCAGCCGAGGTCT
>JAYSUN010000453.1:0-33861 GCA_043719045.1 Hyphomicrobiaceae bacterium
GCGATCTCCATCAACCGATCGCCGGTGGCGAGCGGACGTCCGATCAGGTCCTTTTTGTCGGCGAAGAGCGCAACACCCGACGCTGGCGCCGTGATCTCCAACTTGCGAAGCATCTCGCGTGCATAATCGCGTTCGGCCACGCGCAGTGCCAGTTCAGCACGGGCGATCCCGAGTTCATGACGCCCGCGCATGTCAGCAATTGCGAGCTGGTTCGACTTGGCGAACCGCGAATCCGCAATGGCCATCTCGCGTTCGGCAATGTCGAGCTTGTTGCGTGCGTGCGTGTCGACCAGACGGACCAGGAGTGTGCCAGCCTCGACGCGCGTCGACGGCGCAACCAGGACATCTTGAATTTGCCCATCCACTGGCATCGCGACAGTCAATGCGCCGCGAGCCGTGATTTCGACCGGCGCCAGTGCCGTCATCGGCACAGGTATCACGGCTAGAACACCTGCAACCAATGTCGCGCCACACAACCAACGGCGGCCGCGAAAACTCCAGCGCTGCCGAAGTGGCAGCGGACTCTCAAGCAATGACCAAGCATGACCAAAAGTCATCGCCAGTCGTAGTGCGACGGCGCGATCAGCGGACAGCCATGGGGTTTCCCGCACCAATAGGAAACCTGCCGAAAAACTGAGATGCCGCGACCACAGTGGCACCCACTGCATCTGTTGAAATGGATACGTGGCCGTCCAGGGATCACCGGCATCGGCATGTTCATGCGCGACGAAAGTTACGCCATCCTTGGTCGGCCCGTGCGCAACCAGCCGGGCCACAATCTGCTCCAGCCAATGGACTGCCGGCGCCGATGCGTCAATGGCTGGCAAGCTTGAAGCAGCTACGATCCGATATCCGCCAGTTGCGCCGCGCCTCAAGATAAACACTTGTCGCGCTCGCAGGAGTGCGCGGGTTTCATTGACCGCCAGATGCAGCAGATCCGCCACTCGAGTGGCGCCGCGCGCCTCCGCTTCCACTCGCAGAAGCGCTGAAAACGCAGCCGTCGCCGGATCGACCGGCGACACTCCGACAGGCGGTGCGTTCGGTCGTTCATGCAGCATCGTTTCTGCCACTGCCGATGCAGCGCTCGGAGCGGCTCGACTGCTCGATCGAAAAGTCTGGGACTGTGGTCGTGAGCCGACGATCATATCCGTTATTGCCTAAGATGTGCGGCGCCGCTCATGCCAGGCAAAAGGCCAGGCACAACTTCGAGCGGAACGCCGATGATTTTTATGGTGCGGCTGACTGGATCCGCAGCACCGCCAATGCGATCAAGACGCACGGCGACTTTTCGGCCCAGTTCGTCGATCTGAAAATCAAACACTTGACCAATGCCCAGAGATCGCAACTGAGAGGTATCAACAATGATTTCGATCTCCACTGACTTCGTGTCGAGCAACGCAATCACCAGCTTGCCTGGCGTCGTCGTTTCGTATTCGCGCACGGCCAGTTCAACGACAATGCCGTCATAAGGTGCGATCACTTTGCACTGGTCGAGTCGGGCGACATGTGCCCGACGTTCCGCATCCGCCTTGTCATATCGAGCGCGCGAAACTTCAAGATCGTTGCGGCCGCCGGCACCGTGGCGAACGATGATAACTTGGCTGTCGAGTATCAGTTTCATCTCCCTTGCCACAGCCGCCACCGCGTCGTGTTCAGCATTCAGTCGGCGGCAATTCAGTTCCAGAACGACATCGCCACTCTTGAATGTCTGGCCTTCACGCATTGGCGTTCGCAGCACCGGGACCGCCAGGTCCGTCGAGATGGACGTTTGGTTTAACGCGCGGACGACACCGCGAGCGACCGGTGGATCGGCCTGCGCCCAGCCGCCTTGCGTCGCGCTGAAACTCAACGCGACGGATACGGCGAGACATCTTGCAGCAGCGGCACTCATTTGGCGTTCAACGCAGTCGGGCTCCACGACGTCTGAGCACCTCGGTCGATCCACACGCGCTTCAAACCCGTTGCCAATTGACTGACACTGGCTGACCCAGCCTCGTTGACCGGCACCAGATCAAGCCCAATGGCTGTGTAGATGGCAGCCTTCGAGGACTGAACATTGGCGGCCATTACGTCGGCTTTCACTTCTGCAACCATCTCACCCAGTTCTTCACGCAACACAGTTTGTTCGCTGACGCGGTCTGCGCGTTGTTCAACCCTCAGGTGACCAACCAGTTCGCGTTGCGCCGCGAGAAAATCCTGTGCCGTTTTGTTTTCGTACGAGAAGTGCACGTAGCGCGCGCGACTGACGTGGACTTGGGTCATGATTGCCATGGCAACGGCGAGCGAGCGTTGATCAAGGAGCGCATCTTGCGCGCCGATCACCTGTTCACGATGCCGATGATGGAACAGCTTCATCACGTTCCAACTCGCCTTCGTTCCCCACTGCACCCAATCGTGGTTCAACAGGAAAGAATTATGATCGTAGTTCGCCCCAGCGTAGATGCCGATGCCCGGCAGCAATTCGAGCAATGCCGCGCGCGCCTCGAGCGTGTTAATGCGACGGCGATAAGTCACATCACGGACTTCTGGCCGATTTTGCAGCGCTGCATCAATCATTCCATCGGCACCGAGGCGAACACCATCAGTCTGTGGATTATGCATCGGCACGTGAATGCCGTACTTTGTGCCCGGTTTTAAATTCATCAGTGCCGCCAATTGATACTTGGCCAACGAGAGTTCGCGCCGCAGCTCTTGAACTGTTCGCAAGACCTCAATCAACTCGCGGCGGTAGGTAACGGCCGTAATCGGCGACGTGTCGCCACCCTTGGTCAGCGCGCGTGAATTGTTGAGCGCACGACGCACTCGGCCTTCAAGACCACGCAAACGCGCGTCCAATCGTTCGGCTGAGACGGCTTTCCAATAGGCCGTCCGCACCTCTTCGACAATCCGATGCATCACCTTACGGCGAGCTTCTGCCGCGATCAGTACTTTGTCGGCAGCCTGTTGCGCGCGCACGTACGAAAGTCCGAAGTCCAGCACATTCCAAGTGAAGACGATGTCGGCCGTGTGGTTGCGTTTGTCCTGTGAGGTTGAGGAACCAAAATTGGGGACATTGGTCACGAGATTGAAACTCGATGAGCCAAGTTCGTTATTCCGATTTGTCAGGCCAGCGTCGGCCACAAGCGTCGGCAGCATCCCAGCGTGTGAGGCACGAAGCTCAGCGTTGCTGAGTGCCTCATTGTAAAGTTCAACCTTATGATCAAGGTTGTATTTCAGTGCCCGGGCCATGGCCTCGTAAACATCAATGGCGTGGCTTGCAGGTTCCTGTTCTGCTGTCACCCGGGCGCCGAGCGCGTGAGCCGTCTCAGCCAGCGCATCGGCAGTGAGTGGGTCGGGAGCCAGCGCACAGCCCGACGATACCAAGGCGAGCGGAAGAGCGGCGGCAAGCCATCGTTTGGCAGTGAGGCGCATGATGAGATCCTTTTTGGCGTCAGCAGATGCAGGCAGGGAAAACCACACACGCAACGCCACCAGGACTCAATTCATCTACCTATGATTGAATTGCGTCTGACGATTTCCACAGAACTGCTGGGGTGGCAATCTGAATTACTACTTTTGATTGTATTAAGCAGGCAAAGACCGGCTTTCTGTTGCTGAAGTACCACATTTTTTGATTGATTAGTTTGCCACAGCAACACTTGGTGTTGCGGATCTGAGTGTCGCCAACAGCGCTGAAAACCGATATCGAACCCAAGTCCTGCCGCCCTGCGGCACTGCCCGTTACGAGCCCATTGCCCAATGATCACATCTCCTGCCGGTCGCCGGATCCAGCTCGATGCCAGTGCAGATGACATGGTGCAGCCGTTTCATTTGATCTCTGCGCGCATGTCTGGTCGTTTGCTGCGCTCAGGACCGGTGGTCGAAACGATCCTCAGTCAGCACGGCTATGCCGAGCCCGTGGCGCATGCACTCGGCGAAGCCTTGTCGCTGGCAGCTTTGTTCTCAACCGGGCTTAAATTCGACAGTCGCTTTACTGACGGCCGCTTCATCCTGCAGACTAAAACCGATGGTCCCCTTGGCTTCCTGGTCGTGCACTTTGATGCTCCAGGTCATTTACGCGGCTATGCCAGCGTTAAGCCAGCGCGCGCCTCCGAAGTGCCGGCAACCGGCCGGACGCATCAGGCGATGTTGCTTGGTAGTGGCTATCTGGCGATGACCATCCATCCGGGCGGCGACCTCGACAGCTATCAGGGCATCGTTCCACTTGCGGGTGAAACTCTAGTCGCGGCAACGCACACCTATTTTCGCCAATCGGAGCAGCTTCCAACGTTCATTCGCCTAGCCGTTGCCCGGCATTTCTCAGGCGGCACTTGGCAGTGGCGGGCTGGTGGACTGATCCTGCAGTACGTGCCGAAAGGCGGTGGCGTCGACCAACCGCTCACACCTGCGGCAGCTGAATCGCGAGATGCAGGTCTCACTGGAGAAGCCGACGAAGATTGGCAGCGGGTTCGCATCCTCGCCGCAACTGTTGCAGATCATGAGCTGCTGGACCCGACCTTATCGCCCGGGGAACTGTTGCACCGCTTATTCCATGAAGAGGGCGTCAGCATAACGCCACCGGTCCCCCTATCAGCCCAGTGCCGGTGTTCGCGCGAACGGATCGCAACATTCCTGGAGAGCTTTGATCCAGCGGCACTGTCCGACATGAAAACGGTGGCAGGCCAAATCGAAGTCACTTGCGAGTTTTGTTCGCGCGCCTATCAGTTTGAGGCCAAGGATTAAACCATCAGCGAACCCGCAAAGCGTGAGCTACAATCTCCGTGTTGCCGCGGTAGTTCCCAATCCCGAAACTATCGAACTCATCGAACCCCGCCGCGGCCTTTACGCCAAGCCCTCGCAGAGCCGCATTGATAGGCCACGTTGACCGTGGGCGGTTTCCGGCAGCATCCGAGGTCATCGCCATCGGCTTCAGCGCTGCTGCGCCACCAATCCACAGTGCAGCAGACTGCACGCCGGTGCCACCGCAGTAGTCGGTTTCGAGATAGGCCAAGGCACCTACGGTCGAGGTCGTCATAGCGAATGCAATATCCCTTGTCGTGATCGATAGTGTCAGTGTGGCGAGCCAATCACCGGTGCCATAGATTTGATGCAATGCGTCCAGCAACTCGTCGTCGCATGGCAACACCGAGAGTTCAGCTCCGCGCGTCAGGTAATAAACCCGTGCCGCAGCAACAGCCGCAGTGTAGCGCTCCAGAACCCGCGGATGGCCCACAAATAGACGAATTCGATGCGCCATTATGTCACCAGCTGTCCATCGTCACAACTCAGTTTCGGAAGCGTTATCTTCACACGCGCCGATGCTCCAAGCGGGGGTGCCGCGGGTTCATCTGGCGCTGCTTGCCGCTTGGTGTGCACGGCCACTTTGCTATAACATGTGCAGCGCCTTGACTATCCGCTAGCAGCCAAGGGAATTGAGACCGCGTGCGATGACAACCCCTGCCAAAACGACTGACAAGACTTCACCTGAAAGCGTGCGTGGCTTTCTGGAAAGCTCAACCTTCCTCGGCAGCCTACCGGCCCCGACGCTGGAACAGTTGATCAAACGTGGTCATGTTGTTCGCTACAAAAAGGGTGAGACAATCTATCAACGCGGCGACACCGGCGACAGCATGCTTGTCATCCTTTCCGGCCGGTTAAAAATCTATAACACGACGACCGATGCTCGCGAAGTGGTGCTCAATTTTCTGACCGTTGGCGACATCAACGGCGAGATTGCCGTGCTCGATGGGCGGGAACGTACTGCCACAGCCCAAGCCCTGGAGTTGACCACCGCCTTCGTGATTTACCGCCGGGATCTATTGCCGCTTTTGACGCAACACCCCGAAGCGCTTCTGGAGATCGTGCAGGTGCTATGCGACAAGCTGCGAACCACGTCAGAAATCGTTGAGGACAGTCAACGAACGATGCGGGGCCGAATGGCACGCGGTTTGTTACGTTTGGCACGTCAACATGGCCGAAGAGGCAAAGACGGTATCGTCATCGATTTAGCCGTCAACCAGCGCGATCTCGGCAATTACTTGAGTCTGTCGCGCGAAAACACCAGCCGTCAGTTGGCCAGCCTAGCCGAGGTTGGCATCATCACCACAGAGGCTAACGCGATTACCATCCGCGATGAAGATCGCCTGACGGTCATTGCCGAGAGCGAAACGGACTGACCCGGCGCGACCCGCGAATCGTTAAACTGACTGGGCAAGTTTTAATGCGGCCGCGAGCAGGATGTTAGCGCCAGCGATACAATCAGCATCATGCGTAAACTCCGCTGGATTGTGTGACATGCCTTTGACAGAGGGCACAAAAATCATGGCGGTTGGCACGACTGTCGCCATCATCTGCGCATCATGTCCCGCGCCTGAATGCATGCGACGGACTTTGTGGCCCTGCGCCTGAGCTGCTGCTTCCACTGCTTGGATCATCAAAGGGTCAAATGGCTGGGCTGGAAAACGTGCTAACTCGCGCTGCCGAACCTGAATTCCTGACTCCTGTTCCAGTGACGCCAGGAATGCGGTCAAGCGAACCTCGGCCTCAGCCAGCTTCGCATCATCCGGATTGCGCAAGTCGAGTGTCATCACGACACGCCCCGGCACGACATTGACATCGCCGGGCTCCGTGACGATGCGGCCGGTGTTGGCCACGGTTCCGTCGATCTCGCGCGTCAACTGGTCGACGAACAGAATGATCTTGGCAGCAGCCAAAGCAGCATTGCGGCGATACTTCATCGGTGTCGTGCCTGCATGGTTAGGCTCACCCGACAGTGTCAATTCACTCCACCATATCGCTTGGACGCCAGTGACGGCTCCAATACCACCGCCCTCCGCATCCAGGATCGGCCCCTGTTCAATGTGCAACTCCAGATAGGCATGTGCTTTCAAAAAACCTGGCTCGGCGCAGCCCACATAACCAATCCGCTTGAGCTCGTCGCCGACAGTTTTGCCGTCGGTATCCTTGAGGGCATAGGCCTCGGCAAGCGACGTATCGCCTGTCCAGACGCACGAGCCGAGAATGTCCGGCTGAAAACGCGCACCCTCTTCGTTGGTGAATGCGACGACAGCCATCGACCGGCGCGGTGTGACGCCGGCTTCGCGAATGCACTCCAGGGCCTCGAGCGCACCCAGACTCCCCAACGCGCCATCGTACTTGCCGCCCGAGCCGACCGTGTCGATATGCGATCCCATCAGGACGGCAGGTTCGTCAGTGGCACCTTTGAGGATACCCACGATGTTGCCAATCGTGTCGACGTGGACTTCAAGGCCTGCGCCCTTGAGCCACGAAACAAACAGATCGCGCCCGGCCTTGTCGGAGTTGGTCAGGGCCAGCCGTCGCGACCCACCGTCACCAGTATCTCCGACCAGCCGCAACGATTCGAGCCGCTCCAGGAGGCGCGCGCCGTTGATGCGGAGATTGGAGCTATTGGGCATGTCAGTCCTTCTGGGGAGTTCGCATTCTGGCCAAGACAAACCCGCGACCAAAACGACACTCGGTGCCGCCACTCGTGTGTGCCGACGCCGATCGCATTCTAGAGCATTTTCCGGTTAAGTGGAGTCCTCAGCAAGTCAGTACTGTCAGCGCGTCGGCTTAAAAAAAGGTGCCGGCACCATCAGGCGAGTTGCCTGAGCGACCATGTATCCAGCGCGTGCGCTTTCTTCGCGATATGCGGCTCAGTCGGGATCCTTTTCCATGGCAGCTCGCTTTGCGGCGCGCTCGGCGGCGCTGTCATAGCTCCAGATGTGGGTGTAAGTATTGATCGTACCGGTTTCGGTGACGAGATACGCCAGCGGCATGCCCAGATGTCTGGTTTGGGTTGGCCAAGCCTTTTTTCATAGAGTTCCAGATAAGCTTTCAAGGTGCCAGACTTTACCGTGTACGTGCGCACATCATAAAGCATTGTGTATCCTCTCGAGTGGTGTTGATGATTGAACTCGGGCGACTTGTCCGGACAATATGGGGAACGAGAAATGCAGCAGCAAACCGAAGACACGCGGCACAGGTTCGTCAGGTCCGCACGGCGAGAGGCACATAGGGACGCATCGGCGGACCATTATAGAGCGTCAGCGGGCGAATCAGGATGTTGTTGTCGTGCTGCTCCAGACACTGCACGATCCAACCGGGTACGCGGCCGATCGCAAACACTGGCACGAACAGATCGCTGGGGATTCCGAGTAGATAGTAAACCGCACCGGAATAGAAATCGACGTTGACGTTGACGCCGTGGCGGGCATAGGGCGCCATCGCTACAACGAGCGCATCGAGAATTGCATACCACCGTGGTTCACCCTTCTCGACCGACAGACGCTTGACGCCGTCACGCATGTGGCGTGCGCGCGGATCTTCTGTCCGGTAGACACGATGGCCAAAGCCAGTGATGGCCTCCTTGGCCGCACGCTTCTTGGCAACGAACGCCGGCACATTTACCGGGTCGCCGATCTCCAGCGCCATGCGCATCACGTCTTCGGCAGCCCCGCCGTGAGCCGCACCCGACAACGCGGCGATTGCGGCAGTTATTGCGGCGTGGACACTGGCTTCCGTTCCGATCACCACACGGGCCGTGAAGGCACTGGCGTTCGAGCCATGCTCAGCGTGCAGAATAAGGTCGGTGTCGATCAGTTGGGCGGTGTCGGCCGAGGGCTGCTCGCCGGTCAATTGCCAAACAAAGTGTGCCGCATGCGACAAGCTCGGATCTGGCACGACCACGGCCTTGCCTGACCTGATGCGTTCGTGCGCTGCGACGATCATCGGCACCTGCGAAATCAACCGCTCGCCCTTGGCGAGCAACGCCGATCGCGACAGATCGGCCGAGTCCGGATCGAAACCAGCCAGTGCCGAAACAGCCGTGCGAAGCACATCCATAGGATGACAGTTGCGCATGGCGGAGATGATGCCGAAGATCTCGGCCGGAAGGCTCCGCGCCACCTTCAAACGCACTTCGAATGCCGCCAACTGCGCGGCTGTTGGCAACGCACCAAATAGAAGTAGATAGGCCACATCCTCGAAGGTTGACTGGGTTGCGAGATCGTGAATCGAGTAGCCGCGATAGAGGAGGACCCCGGCCTTTCCATCGATCATCGTCGCGCCTGAGCGCTCGAAATACACATCCTTCAGCCCGCGAAAGATACGGGGTTCACTGCTATCGCGCTCGGTCATCGCGACCTCTCTCTTGATCAATCCTAGACACAGCCGCCAGTTCCACGGAATCTGATACCAGCACGCACCCCCACCGTAACGCCCCCGTCTGCTTGCGCATATCCCCGGCCACTTGGACTGGCTTCTTCATGGCGTCGCGGCGGAACGGCTCGCCCAGCTCCTGATTGAAAATGACTTCAATCAACGTGGTCACCCTCTTGGCTTGCGCCGCCGTCAACTCCGCTTGTCGTCGTCACCGTCACGTTTTTCGAGACGCAACCCAGAGCCACCTCGGCCGAACAAGTGCGGGTCGAGTTCGATGTCGACGAAGTTAACCTCATACCAGCGCGCGAAAGTTTTGACTCTGTCGCTGGTGCCGTCAGGCGCCGGTCTTGTCTTGCTTGCGCGTCCCGGCCGCCACGCGGTCAGCAGCAGGACCGGTCAGAACTTTTCCGATTCTGTATCACTCATCGAGATTCCAAACGCGCCGTCGCCGGCACGTCAACGACTGACGCCACAATGATCAGCATGACCGAGGCAGACCAGAGACAACCAAGCGTACCACCTGTGGTTATCGCACCGGTCGACATGCGCACGTCATAGCCGGAGCGGATCACCAAGGGGCCAATCATGACACCGAGAGCTGTCACAGGCAATTGACGATCAAACCTCGTACAGATGGCAGGCGACGCCATTGGATATTGTTGTCCGCCAGCTTGGGCTTGAGGTTTTACAGATGTCCGTCGCGTGCATGCAACGCGGATGAAAATGACAGCCCGCTGGTGGCGCGATCGGGCTTGGCACCTCGCCAGACATGGGGCGTCGCTCACGGTTCGGTTTCGCTACATCGGGAATGGTCTCAAGCAACAAGCGCGTGTAGGGATGGCGCGGATTCGCGAAGATCTCCCCTGCCGGCCCGCTTTCGACAATCCGCCCGAGGTACATGATTGCAAGATGGTCGGACACGTGGTGCACAACGGCCAGATTATGACTGATGAACAGATACGTCAGCCCGAATTGCTTTTGCAGACGCATCATCAGGTTCAGGATTTGCGCCTGCACCGAAACGTCGAGTGCCGATGTCGGTTCGTCGCAGACCAGGAAATCCGCTTCCGTCGCGAGCGCACGCGCGATGGATATGCGCTGCCGCTGGCCACCTGAGAACTCGTGCGAATAGCGGCTCGCGTCTTGCCGCGCCAAACCGACAACCTCGAGCAATTCGCCCACGCGTCCCTGAATCGTGCTCTCGCCCTGCAAGAGGCGCAACTCACGAATTGGTTCAGCGACAATGTCACCGACGCGCCAGCGCGGATTGAGACTGGCATATGGGTCTTGAAAGATCATCTGCACGCGTGGGGGGCCACTCGTGCCGTCCGCATACGTGATGTTCCCGAACGTCAGTTTGCCTGAGGTCGGCAGCTGCAAACCTGCAATCATCTTTGCGACCGTGGATTTGCCACAGCCGGACTCGCCGACGATGCTGAACGTTGAACCGCGCCGGACCGTGAAACTCACGTCGTCGACGGCTCGTAGCACCTGCTTCGGCGCACCGGAGACGACACGCGATAACCACGACGATGAGACATCAAAATGGCAGGAGGCAGCCTGAACCGATAGGAGCGCGTCAGACATGAGCGGCTCCAGACAGAAGGATGTGGCAAGCCGCGGCATGTGGTTCCGCGCCGATCACCGGTGTGCGCTCACGACAGATTCCAATCGCCAATTTGCAGCGCGGGTGAAACGCACACCCTGACGGGATGGCGTCCAGCCGTGGCATAACGCCGTCGATCTGCCTCAGCTGATCGTTGCGCCGATGCACGCTCGGTATCGAGGCCATCAAGCCGGCTGTGTAAGGATGCCGTGGCTGTCCGATCACGTCGGCCACTGGTCCCACTTCAACGATACGTCCAGCATACATGACTGCGACCCGATCCGCTGTCTCCGCGATCACCCCCATATCGTGCGTGACCAACATCACCGCCGTCCCATTCTCGCGGCACAGCCGCTTCAACAGAGTCGTGATCTGCGCCTGAATCGAAACGTCAAGGGCCGTCGTCGGCTCATCGGCAATGAGCAACCGCGGCTCCGCGCAAATAGCCAACGCAATGACAACGCGCTGGCGCATGCCGCCCGAGAACTGGTGCGGAAAATGATCGATCCGGACGTCAGGAGCGGGAATGCCGACAACTTCGAGCAAGTTGAGTGCCCGCTTTCGAGCCTCGGACTTGCTCATCTCGATGTGTGTGAGGATCGTCTCAACGATCTGATCCCCGATGCGCATCAGAGGATGCAACGAGGTCAGTGGGTCCTGAAAGACGGCGCCGATGTGTCGGCCACGCAGCGCGCGCATCTCATCCGACGACAGTCTGTCGATGCGACGGCCGTCGAACGTGATCGTGCCGCCCGCGATTCGACCCGGCGGATCCAGCAAGCCGATGATCGATGTGCCCGTGAGCGACTTACCCGCGCCGGACTCACCGACGACACCAAGAATCTCACCCGCATCAATGTCGAGCGAAATGCCATCAAGGGCCGTCAACGCGCCTCGCCGGCTGTCGAACACGACCTTGAGATCGCGCACAGATAGGAGCGGAGCGCCGCTCATAGTGGTTGCCCCCACAAACGCGGCCCACCATCAGACCAATCCACCGGATAGCTCGACGAGAAGATCGCACCGGTGTGGGGATGGCCGTGCGTGCGCATCGGAAAGAGCGCCATCATGCGCTCAAACTGGTCCTGCGCACGGATTTTATCGGCGGTTTCGTCGACGCCTGGAATGATACTGTTCTCCATTACGAACCGGCCGTCGATAACGACCGTCGCGAAATCGCGCCCGTGTCCGGACAGCATCATCGTTTGGATCGGATCGATGACCTGACCGAGATGCGGACGATCCAGATCGAACACGGTTAAGTCGGCCCGCGCGCCTTCGACGAGGCGTCCGAGATCACTCCGGCCGAGTGCATCTGCCCCACCCATGGTGGCCGCATCGTAGTAGTCCTCCGAGCGAACTGCCGTAACCGCTCCCGCTGTGACACGCGTCAGGATCATCCCGACGCGCATATTCTCGATCATGTCCGGCGGCGCCGTATCGGTACCGAGACCGATCCGGATGCCCATTTCGCGATAGTGACCAAAGTGGTCAATGACATTGCCATGCCGGCCCGAAACCAGCGGGCAATGCACGATTGTGGAACCCGCATCGCGAATGATATCGAGATCGCGCCCCGGTCGCGTGATGTGGCGGCTGCCCGAAACGAATGTGCCGTGGGGCAACAACGTGCGCTCATTGAGCAGGCCGAGGCTCGCCATCCACTCGGGCGGACTCATGCCGTGCTGCGCCAAGACGAGATCGTACTCGATCTTCGACTGGCACGAATGCTGACGCACCGGCACGCGCAGTTCACGCCCAACCGCAGCGGTGCGGCGCACGAGCTCGAGGGTGCACGTCTCGATCCGATCCGGCGCCAGCATCGTGCGGATCAGATCGCCGGCAACACCCTCGAACAATTTGCAGAATCCGACTGCCGCATCCAGCTCCGCCAAGCCGCGCGGCTCATCGAAATGCGTCGTGATGCGCCCATCCGCTTCGATCAACAGATTACCTGTGCGATAGGCCGGCCCAAGGTATGTGCGGAGTCCGAGATCCGCGGCCACATCTGCGGCGTCCGAGAATTCCTCCACCGTCTCGCCCCAGGCGCGATAAAACAGCGAGGCAATCGGCAACGCTGTGGTGATGCCGTTGCGGATCAGAGAGGCGAACGCATAGCGTTTCTGAAACGCCAGTTCCTCGCGCGAGTACATCTCGTAGGGGCCTGCTTCGATGTAGCGACGCGGCCACACGCGACCTTTCTTCCAGGCTGGCTGGTTATCAAAGGCCAGAATGGTCGTATCAAGGTCCGATAGCGCGTCGAGATCAACAAACCCTGGGCCAATCAACGCGTTGCCGTAGTTGATGCTCCGTGTCACTTCGCCCGGGAACTCCCGACCGACGAACACAATGCAGCCATCCTCAAACACGACCTCGCCGTTCTCGATCAGCCGGTGCCGCCCGTTCGCATGACCAACGATCCAGCGAGCACTGAGACGAATGCGGCCGATCGGCCGAGGTTTCGCCACCGGCATCACGGCACCTTTGCGATGGAAACACCGTCGCGCGCGACCAGTTTGCCGGCTTTGAAGACGCGGCGCTTAGGTGACCGAGTAACGATCGCCTCAGTGACGGTTTCGCCTGGCACGATCAAGAGATCTGCTGTGCAGCCAACCGCGAGGCCGTAACCTTTGAGTTCCATCACGCGTGCGCCGCCGGTCGTGCACGCATCGAACGCAATGCGCATCTCATCATCGCGGCGGAAGTTGTTGCGCAGACCGATCATCATCGCACGCTCCAGCATATCGGCGTTGCCATACGGCCCCCATGTATCGCGGATGCCATCTGAGCCGGAACACACGCGAACGCCGGCCTCGATCAGTTTTTTCACCGGAGGCGCCGGCCGGCTCGCGGGGCCAGTGGTCATAATGGCGATATCGAGTTCGGCCAGTTGGGCGATGAGTGGATCGATCAGATCCCGGTCCGACGAGCCGAGACAGAAAGCATGGCTGATGGTGACCTTACCCTTCATGCCGAGTGCGCGCGTGCGTTCGCAGATCAGATCCATCGAGAACGCACCGACTTCACCCGGCTCATGCAGATGGATATCGAGTGGTTTTGCGTATTTTTGACAGAGCCCGAACACGGCATCGAGATGTCCTTTCGGGTCGCGATCGATGGTGCATGGATCAAGACCACCGACAACTTCACAGCCGAGTTTCATCGCCTCGTGCATCAGCTCCAAGGTGCCCGGACGGCGGATCAAGCCGGACTGCGGAAACGCGACGATCTCCACGCTCATGATGTCCAGATATTCTGCGCGCATGCGCATGATGCCTTCGATGCCCCACATGCCGTGATCTGTGTCGACGTCGACGTGACTGCGAATGTGCGTCGAACCCATGCGCGATGACTGCACTGTCTGACGCGCTGCCTGCGTGTACGGGTCCATGTTGAGGCGGCGCTTGTTCAGCCGCTCGTTATCGATCTTGTCGAGCAGGCGCGGCCCAACCTCATTTGTGTACCAAGGCAGGCCCAGCAGACTTTTGTCGAGGTGCGTGTGCGCTTCGACCAACCCTGGCAGCAGGATCTCGCCGTGGCCATCCTCTGTCGCCACGCCCGTGGGCGCAGTCTGGCCGGGCGCGATCTTGCTGATCCGTCCAGCAGTGATCAGCAGATCCGTAGAGTTGCCACCCATTGGCCGCACGTTCTTCAATAGTAGATTCGGCTTCACCGCTCGCACTCCATTCATCGCAGCCTCGGATTCAAGGCATCGCGAAGCCAATCACCGAGTAAATTCACAGACAGGACGATCAAGCCCAGTTGCACTGAGGGAAACACCACCAGCCACCAAGAGCCTGAAAATAAATATTGATTGCCGATGCGAATCAGCGTGCCGAGCGACGGTTGCGTGACGGGCATGCCAACGCCGAGGAACGACAACGTCGCTTCGGACAGGATCGCGAGACCCAGGTTCAGAGTTGCTGCAACCATGACCGGGGTCAGTGTGTTCGGCAGGATATGCCGTCGCATGATGCGTGCATTCGAGACCTTGAGGATACGTGCCGCCAACACATACTCCTTGCGCCGTTCGACCATCGTTGAGGCACGCACCGTGCGCGCATATTGGACCCAGGCGGTCAGCGAAATCGCAAGCACGAGCACGAATGCCGCGAAGGTGTCACGCATCGACACCGGCAGCATGCCGCGAAACACCGCGCTGACCAGGATCGCCATCAGCAGTGTGGGAATACTCAGCACCGTATCGCCGATGCGCATCAGTACATTGTCGAGCCGGCCACCGAAGTAACCGGCTGTCAGCCCCATAGCCACGCCGATGCTCATGGACACTAGAACGCTCGCGAGCCCGATCAGCAGCGATACACGCGTGCCATACAGCATGGCCGAAAGCACATCACGCCCCTGTGGGTCCGTCCCGAGCAGGAATGGCATCTCGCCGTCCTTGCTCCAGATCGGTGGCAGCTCTGCTTTGTCGATGAACACCTGCTTCAAGTCGTGCGGATTCTGCGGCGCAATGAATGGCGCAAGCAACGCGGTCGCGACAAGACACACCAGCACAAGCGCAGAAATCCACGCCGACGGCGTGTTACAAAAACTCCAACCGATGTCGGAATCCAGCCAGGCGCGGATCCGTCGCACAATCGCATTATCGAGCATTGGAGCCGCCCGTGAGAGCATCATCGCGCAGCCGCGGATCGACGACTGCGTAGAGCAGATCGACCAGCGTGTTCAGCGATACGAAAATAAATGAGACCACCATCAGATAAGCCGCCATCACAGGAATATCGACGAACGTGACCGCCTGCACGAACAGCAGCCCCATGCCGGGCCATTGAAACACGGTCTCCGTGACCAGCGCGAATGCGATCAAGTTGCCGATCTGCAAGCCTGTCACCGTGATGACTGGCATCAGACAATTGCGCAGCGCGTGGCGGAAATGAACTGTGCGATCCAACAGCCCCCGTGCGCGTGCGAAGCGGATGAAATCGGTGCGCATCGTTTCAAGCATTTCGGCGCGTACAAGGCGCATGACAAGGGTGATTTGAAAGATCGACAGCGTGATACCCGGCAGGATCAGCGACTTGCGACCGCTTGGCGTTAGCAGCCCCGTCGTCCAGCCCCCGAGGTTGGTGACCTCACCCCGGCCGAACGCTGGCAACCACTTCAGGCTAACCGAGAACGCGAGGATCAGTAGGATGCCGACGGCGAAGCTCGGCAGCGAGACCCCCAGCACCGAGACAAACTCAAGCACCTTCGCGAGAAGGCTTTTGCGCCGAATTGCGGTGTAGACGCCAAGCGGAATTCCGACGGCGAGCGAAAGAAACGTTGCGACGAGCACAAGTTCGAAGGTCGCTGGAAAGCGCTCGGCGATGAGCGTGAACACATCCTGTTGATTGCGATACGAGATGCCGAAGTCACCTCGCAACGCATTGCCGACGAAGGTCGCGAACTGCAGCACAAAACCGCGATCAAGCCCCAGTCGGATACGCAACGCGTCGCGCTGCGCCTGGCTCGCCTGCTCGTTCAGCATCAACTCGACGGGATCGCCAACAAAACGAAAAATCAAGAACGCCAAAAAAGCGACGGCCAGCATGACGCCGGCCGAGTTTAACAGTCGTTTAGTGAGAAATTGGAGCATCGTCCTTCCCGTCGGCGGGCCACTCTCCGTCAGAGCGGGGAGTGGGTAAAGAGCTTCATTTCATCGTCGTCAACCAAAGGCGCGGCTTGTTATCCGACGCCTGAACCGTCTCGCCGACCGTCGAGCGGAGCGCCCAAGCCATCGGCTGGTTGTGCATGGGAATAAACAGGTGCTCATTCTTAGCGATCATCAGCGCCTCGCTCATTAACGGCAGTCGTTTGACACTGTCCAGCTCGACACCGGCCTTGTCGATCAGCGCGTCAATATCCGGCCGACCCCAATTGCCCCAGTTGAAGACGCCGCCAGAGCCGCTCTTGGAGCGAACCACCTGGATCAGGATCGAATAGGCGTCGATCATCGGTTCATTGGCCCAACCGAATGAGATGACGTCAAATTCGCCCTTGACGCGTTTCGGCGTCTGCTGGCTGCGTGGTCCCATGGTGAGGTTCGGGCGCAATCCCGCGCGCGACCACATCGACGCGACCGCCTGGCAGAACTCCTCCTCGTTGACAAGACCGTCGTTCTGACAGTTGAAGTTGAACGAAAAACCGTTGGGATAGCCCGCGTCTGCGAGCAGCTTCTTCGCGCCATCAAGATCGAAGGGCAGCCGTGGCTCTTGTGCCGGCGTGTAGCCTGGGATTGCCGGCGCGACGATCGCGCCTGTGTTACGCGATAGCCCGCGCATCGCGCGCTTGTGCACGGCATCGATGTCGATAGCGCGATACAGCGCTTCGCGTACGCGCTTATCCTTGAGCGGGTTCTTGTCGGTGACGTCGCTCTCGAACATCTTGTCGCCGAAGTTCATAGCGAACACCACGGTCCGCAACTCATTCGTCTGCAGCACTTTAACGTCGGGCGAAGCCGCGAGCCGCGGCAAATCCTGTAGCGGCGCTACATTGGTGAAGTCTATCTCACCCGACAAGAGTGCCGCGACGCGCGTGGCGGCCGAGCTAATGGGTGTAAACTCAACTTTGGCGATGTTGTGTTTCGGTTTGTCCCACCACTTCGGATTGGCCGCGAACACCGTCTTGCTGTCCACGCGACGGGACTCGACCGTGAACGGGCCTGTGCCATTGGCGTTGTCCGTCGCATAGCCCTTGATGCCCTTGCCGCTATCGGTCGGCAGCGTTGCGTTGTTCGACTCGAGCCACGCCTTGTTGAAGATGAAGATGTTGGTCAGGTCGTTCAAGAGCAGAGGATAGGGGCCATTGACCTCGATATCCACCGTGCTGTCGTCAATTTTCTTGGCAGACTTGTAGGCAGGCAAATTTCCCTTCAGCGGTGACGTCTCATGTGTCACTCGCGTCAGTGAGGCGACCACGTCATCGGCAGTGAAAGGGCTGCCGTCGTGAAACGTCACGCCCTTGCGCAACTTGAAGCGCCAGAGGGTTGGCGACACCGTTTGCCAGGATTCCGCCAACGCCGGTTCGATCTTGAGATCGCCGGTGTAACGGACGAGACCTTCATAGACGTGATTGAGCACCGAGAGCGTAAAGGTATCACCGAACGAATACGGGTCGAGGGATGCGATCTCACGCGCAGCACCCCACTTGAGCGTCTTGCCCTGTGCGTTGGCGCCTTGTAGGCCGAGTCCCATCATGGTGACGGCTGTCAGTAGCGCCGTCACTCCTGCCGAGCGCGGCAGCCTGTTTGAGAATTCTGAATTGGACACGAAGGACTCCCGTTACCTTGCCATACGGAGGTGTGTGCTTCCGATTGAGCTCGAAAATTGTCCGACGACGAGAGTCGACAGCAATCTACGCCGCCCAATTGTATACACTTCGGCAATGCTATAGTATGCAATATTGCGCTGCAAGCCTGTTCCGTTAGCAACAACTGCCGAGCAAACGGGCACTTGCAACCAAGTTGGGATTGCTCCTGTCACGTGTCTGGGGCTGAATGGATGTGGGCAACCAGATCGTGACTCGAGCAACGACGTGAAGCCTCACCGCGCAAAACCAACCAGCATTCCAAACCGCACGCAAACGCGCGCATTGCAGATGCCTGCCGTCCCCGCGGCGGGATCGCACGGTGTTTACATTGCATTGCGCTCTGCAATCATCGAACAGGCCTTGAGCCCCGGACAGAAGTTGCCGGAGGATACGATCGGACGACAGTTCGATGTGAGTCGCACATTAGTGCGCGAAGCGATCAGCCGTTTGGCGATCGAGGGGCTTGTCGAGGTGCAACGCAATCGCGGCGCAGCAGTTGCCAATCCGGATCTTGATGAAGCGCGCAATGTGTTCGACGTACGTCGCGGTCTTGAACGCATGGTGGTTGCGAGATTGGCCGGACAACTGACCCACGAACATGTCCGCGAGCTTGATGCGCACGTGCTACTCGAAGAGGCTGCAAGTCGAAGGGACGGTCCCGAGTCGATCCGCCTTGCAGGTGAGTTCCACATCAAACTCGCCGCCCTCACAAACAATGCGCTGTTGTTGCGCTATGTCCGAGAGGTGACATCTCGATGCTCACTGATCCTCGCGATATACGGCCGACCGCATTCGTCCGACTGCGCGGTGTCTGAGCACAGGCAACTGATCCGCGTGCTGCAGCACGGCGACGCAAAAGCCGCACTGAAACTCAGCGACCAGCACCTCGGCGCTGTGGCGGCACGCGCACTCCTCGCCCGCCCGAACGTCGTAGATCTTGATGCCGCACTGGCGCCGTATGTGCGCAACGCCCGACGCAACATTGCATAAGTATTGGTTGAGGTGATCGGCCGAGCGGCGCTGGCGCGACATGAGTTTGGCTGCATTCGTGACACCGTTTGAACGGGTCTTCAGCGATCCAGTGGTTTGCGATGTCGATGCGCCGAGTGATCCAGACATCGTCGAAGCGTTGAATGTAGTCGAGCAAGCGCTGCAGGCCAACGGACACGGCCCGCGCGGCGTCACACAACCTGTGCTAAAGACTGTGCCGTGATTTGATCAGTTGTGGCAGAAGACACAGACATGTCCCTTACGCTCACCATCGCTTTAGCTCAACTGAACCCAGTCTTGGGGGACATCGCAGGCAATATCGCCAAAATGCGCGCAGCCCGTGCCGACGCTGCCAAAAAGCGCGCTGATCTGATCGTTTTTACCGAATTGTTTGTCGCCGGCTACCCACCCGAAGATCTGGTCCGAAAGCCAGCCTTCGCCTCAGCCTGCCGGAGTGCAGCAGAAGCCTTCGCTGGCGAAACCGCCGATGGTGGCCCAGGCGTGATCTTCGGCACGATTTGGCCCGATGATGGCAAAGTCTACAACGCAGCCGTCGTCGCTGACGCAGGCAAAATCCTTGGCGTGCGCTTTAAGGTGGACTTGCCCAACTACGGCGTGTTTGACGAAAAGCGCGTGTTTGATGCTGGCCCGCTTCCGGGCCCGGTTATGTTCCGCGGCGCACGGATAGGCGTGCCGATTTGCGAAGATATCTGGCAGGAAGACGTCTGCGAGTGCCTGCAGGAATCTGGCGCTGAATTGCTGATCTCGCCCAATGGCTCGCCGTTCGATTGGCCAAAGCCCGACAAGCGCATGAACGTCGCCGTAGCTCGCGTTACTGAAACCGGCCTGCCGTTAATCTATCTGAACCAATTGGGTGGCCAGGACGAATTGGTGTTCGATGGTGCCTCGTTCGTTTTGAATGCTGACCGCACTCTGGCGGTACAGATGCCGGCTTGGCGTGAAGCCATCACGTTCACCACTTGGACGCGAACGGCGGCGGGCTGGCATTGCGCCACGGGCGAACGCGCGACCCTGCCTGAAGGTGACGCTGAAGCTTACTATGCCTGTATGCTGGGCCTGCGCGACTACGTCCTCAAGAACCGCTTTCCGGGCGTAGTCTTGGGTCTTTCAGGGGGGGTCGATTCGGCCTTAGTCGCAGCCCTCGCCGTCGACGCACTCGGACCTGACAAAGTGCACTGCGTCATGCTGCCCTACAAGTTCACCGCGCAAGATAGCCTCAAGGACGCGGCCGAATGTGCCAAGGCACTCGGCTGCCGCTACGACACCATCGCCATAGCGCCGGCCGTGGAGGGTATTTATGCGATGACCGCTGACGTGTTTGCCGGCAAGCCCCGTGATATTGCAGAGGAGAACGTCCAATCGCGGGTGCGCGGTACAACCTTAATGGCGATTTCCAACAAGCTCGGCTCGATGCTGCTGACCACCGGCAACAAAAGCGAAATGAGCGTTGGATATTGCACGATTTATGGTGACATGAACGGTGGTTTCAACCCGATCAAGGACCTCTACAAAATGGAGGTTTATCGGCTGTGCACGTGGCGCAATGCTCATGTCCCTGTTGGCGCCAAAGGTCCAGGTGGCATCGTCATTCCCGAAAACATCATCACCAAAGCACCGACCGCTGAATTGCGGGAAAACCAGAAGGATCAAGACAGTTTGCCGCCGTATGAGGCACTCGACGACATGCTGCGCTGTCTGGTCGAGCATGAAATGCCACTCGCCGATATCATCGCGCGCGGCCATGCCCGCGGGACGGTCGAGCGCATCAATCGGCTGCTGACATTGGCCGAATACAAGCGTCGACAAGCAGCGCCTGGCGTCAAAATCTCGGAACGCAACTTCGGTCGCGATCGCCGCTATCCGATCACGAACCGCTTCCGTGAGAGCCTGGACGGGCCGGTTACAGCCGGGGTCGCAGCACCAAAACTCGTCAAGCCGCGAGCCGACGGTGGGGAAGTCTCATAACAATGCCTAACAGGCAAACGGTCTCACCACCAACCCATTTGACCTTTACGGCAATTCGGCTCTATGCAGGAACCTGCAAAAAAGCATTCGGCCAGCCGGGGAACCGCCCATGGATTTCGACCTCTCTGACGACCAGCGCCAGATCAAGGACAGCGTCGACCGCTTCCTCGCGGACGCCTATGCCGACACCAAGAAAAAGGCCGCTGCCCAAAAGGAGGCAACGGGTTATTCCAAAGCCAATTGGGCTCAGTTTGCCGAGTTGGGTTTGACGGCCATCCCGTTTGCCGAAGAACATGGTGGTCTGGGTGCCGGCCTCGTCGAGACCATGCTTGTCATGGATGCGATCGGACGGACCTCGGCGATTGATCCGTACTTTTCAACGGTCGTGTTGGGCGGCGGTGTTTTACGTCATGGGGCAAGTGGCGCACAAAAGGCCGCCCTCATTCCAGAAGTCATCGCCGGCACACGCACGCTGGCCCTCGCCCACCAGGAACGGAACTCACGTTACGATTTGGCTGATATTCAGACCACAGCCCGTGCCGATGGCTCCGGCGGCTACATCCTCGACGGCGAAAAGATGGTCGTACTCGGCGGCGACACTGCGGACACCATCGTCGTCTCCGCACGCATTTCGGGCAACCGCCGTGACAAGAGCGGCATCGGCTTGTTTCTGGTTGGCGGCACAGCGGCAGGCGTCACGCGCTCGAGTTACCCCACACAAGACGGTTTCCGCGCATCAGACATTACCTTCAAGGGCGTCAAAGTCGGCCCCGAAGATGTCATCCAGGGCACTAACGGCAATGGTCTGGCGGTGCTCGAGCGCGTGGTTGACGAGGGCATCGCGGCCCTGGCAGCAGAAGCCGTCGGCGCGATGGCGGCTTTGCATGATCTGACCGTCGATTATCTCAAAACACGCAAGCAGTTCGGCGTAGTCATCGGCACGTTCCAAGTCTTACAGCATCGCTCCGTCGACATGTTCACAGCCCTGGAGCAGGCGCGTTCGATGGCCTTCTACGGCACCATGATGGCCGGCGAAATCGACGCTGCAGAGCGTCGGAAATCCATGTCCGCCACCAAAGTGCAGATCGGTAAATCCGCCCGTTATGTTGGCCAGGAAGCCGTCCAATTGCATGGCGGCATTGGCATGACGATGGAGTATAAGGCTGGGCATTACTTCAAGCGTCTGACCATGATTGAATTGGCTTACGGCGACACCTCCCACCACATCCGGCAGCTTGCCAACCTCGGCGGCTTGATCGCGCCTGCGGCGTAAAGCGATGACCAAGTCCGTCCGCTTTGGGATGCTGACGCCGTCGTCAAACACGGTTCTGGAGCCGGTAACGGCTGCACTGCTGGCGCAGATCCCGGAAGCCAGCGCACACTACGGTCGCTTCAAAGTAACCGAAATCGCGCTCAGTCCCGCGGCACTCGGCCAGTTTTCTGACGCACCGATCCTGGCAGCGGCCGAGTTACTGGCTCATGCCAAGGTCGACGTCATCGCCTGGAACGGGACCTCCGCAAGCTGGCTCGGGCTCGATCGAGATCGGCAATTGTGCGCGCGCATCACAGCCGAGACAGGCATCCGCGCCTGCACCACCGTGTTGGCCTACGATGAGATTTTCCAGCGCACGGGCGCCCGTCAGATTGGTCTCGTGACGCCCTATCTCGATGACGTTCAGGTGCGCATCTGCGAAACGTTCGCTGCCAACGGTTATCCGTGTCGTGCTGAACGTCATCTCGGCATAGCCGACAATCATGCCTTTGGCTTGGTGCCAGCCTCGGACATCAGCCAAATGTGCCGCAGCGTGGCGGCTGAAACGGTGGATGCACTTGCGATTCTGTGCACCAACATCCGCGGCGCACCACTGGTGACCTCACTTGAGGCCGAGCTTGGCGTACCCATCTACGACAGTGTCGCCGTCACCATTTGGAAATGCCTGGAGATGACCGGCATCAAACCTTCGCGGCTCGCACCCTGGGGGCGGCTGTTTTCAGATCCACGGCTCCAAGCGTTGTGAACGCGCAACCGGCCTAAACATCGGTCCCGGACGTTTGCACCAAGCGCATGGCGAACGCCATTGCCGGCTGACCAATCCATCATCGTCAAAATTCATGTCGTTCAACGACTACTGGCGCGAACTTGCTCCACCTCCGCGGGCGACGGTGATCGAACAGGATGCGACCCTTGCCGGTCAATGCCACCCGCCTTGTCGTGCGTTGCAATAGGCTAACACCCAAATGGTCTTCAAGTTGCACGATCCGCTGCGACACAGCCGGTTGCGTCGTGTTGAGCCGCTCGGCCGCAGCTCGAAAGCTCTGTTGGCGAGCGACCCAGACGAAGGTCTCTAGTGATTTCAAGTCGATCACGCGCCACCTACTGAAAACCTCAACTTATCAATCACCCTAACAAATCACGATTGGACGGAGCAAGCGGCGTGCGCTCTGAATGCCGCCAGCAACGGCGGCGGCGAACATCAGCAGCGTGTTCAACGGGCACATTGCTGATTTCGCAGGCACGAGACAAATCCAAGTTTCGCTAGACGTGGTGGCGTTGACCCTGCGATGCTGCGCAACACCGGTGACGGCTAGACAGCCTGTCGGGCAAACACGAGGAGGAGGCAAAATGACCAATCGAATTCGCGCCGCGGGCTTGACCGCTGTGATGGCCATCGCATTGACGGCAGGCGCAGCAAGCGCTCAGGACGTCACGCTCAAAGTCATGGGCATGCCACTTGCGACCGGCAATATTCAGAAAAACCGTGAGCAGCCATTCTTTGAGAAACTGAAGGAAACCATTGGCATCGCTGCTGATTACAAAGTGCTCGACCAGACCGGCATCAAGGAGTTCGAGCAGTTGCGGGTTGGCAAATCCGGGTTGTTTGACATCATCGGTCTGCGCCTCGGTCAAGTCTCGCGCGATGAGCCAACCATTCTTGGCCTCGATCTCGTTGGCCTCAATACCAATTATGAGACTGCGCAAAAAGTCGTTACCGCCTACCAAAGTGTGGTTGCCGATCGTATCGACAAACAGTTCGGCATGAAGCTCCTCGGCGTTTGGCCATTCGGCCCACAGTTGATCTTCTGCAAGCCGGCCATTGCCAACCTCGGCGATCTCAAGGGCAAGAAAGTCCGCATTCTCGACGGCGTTATGGCCAAGATTATGGAGAAGCTGGGTGCCACTCCAGTGACGATGGCATTCGGCGAAGTCAGCCAAGGCCTCTCGCTGGGTACGATCGATTGCGCAGTCACCGGGCCAAGTTCGGCCAATTCGGCTGGCTGGCCGGAGAGTGCGACGCACGTATATCCATTGGCGCTGCAAGTTGCAGTGCAGGGTTACGCTATTACCAACACTGCGTGGGCCAAGTTGTCACCGGATCAGCAGGTCAAACTGAAGGGCGCCATCGAAAAACTGACGGCCGACATCTGGGGTTACTCGAAAGAGCTCTGGGATGACGGGATGCGCTGTAACGCTGGCCAAGATCCATGCACGACCGGCAAGAAGTATAGTCTCAAGACGGTACCGGTCGATCCAAAGGACATCGATTTCGTTAAAGGTGCTGTCAAGGAAATCTCGTTCCCTGCCTGGGCTGAGGCGTGCGACAAGGTCAATCCGCAGTGTTCGGCCGATTGGCGGAAAACCGTCGGCCCACTCGTCGGGATGAACTGAGGTTACGGGGTCGGACTTGTGGGCCCGACCCCACACTTTACGCGGGGGATTACAACGTGCAGCGCATCGAACGATTGGCCGCCTTCATTTTCGGATTTGCCTTTCTAGGTCTGGCTTTCACCGTTGCCACGGAAACGGCAATGCGCAAGGTGTTCAACAAATCACTACAAGGCGTCGATGAACTCGGCGGTTACGTCCTCGCCATCGGCGCGGGGCTATCCTTCGCGTTGGCCCTCCGCTCCCGTGCTCATATTCGCATTGATATCGTCCATGATGCTTTGCCGCGACCGCTGCGGATCATTCTGAATTTGCTAGCTGTGCCAGCGTTGTTTGCGTGTGCGGTCGCCGCCATGATGATGGCATGGTTCGCGCTGTCCGACACAATTTTGTTCAATGCAACAGCGCAAACGCCGTGGGCAACTCCCTTGAAGATTCCTCAAGCACTTTGGGTTGCCTCACTCGCCGTGTTTGTTCTGTTTGCTTTGATTGAGGTTCTGGAGATCGCGCGCCTTGCGATCTCTGGACGCTTTGATGAGATCGACAAGCGTTATGGTCCGCGCGGTGCCAAGGACGAACTGGATGAAGAGCTCGCAGATCTGAGGGCGCGCGGCGTGGTACCCGTCGAACTCCCGGTCTCGGGGGCACGCTCATGAGCACCGTTGCGGTCGGAATCTCTGGCTTCATCGTGATGGTCGGTTTGATGCTGCTCGGCTTGCCGATTGCGGCCGTCATGTTGCTGCTCGGTCTTGTCGGCGGTGTCATGGCTTTCGGTTTTGCGTTCTTCGCTTCGTCGGCATCGGTTGCCTGGGGGGTGCTGAGTGACAACAACCTGACTTCCATTCCGTTGTTTGTACTACTCGGCGAATTCTTGCTGCGCTCCGGCATGGCAGATCGCATGTACACGGTTTTCGCCGCCTGGCTTGGCCGCCTGCCCGGTGGATTGCTACATACCAACATCGGCTGTTGTGCCCTGTTTGCCGCCACCTCCGGCTCGTCGGTTGCGACCGCTGCGACCATCGGCACCGTTGCGCTGCCCTCGCTACGCAAGAATGGTTATCCGATGTCGGATTCCCTTGGCTCGCTAGCCGCTGGCGGGACACTCGGCATCATGATCCCACCGAGCATCAACTTCATCATCTACGGCTCGATGACCAACACATCCGTTGGCAAACTGTTTATCGCGGGGATCATTCCAGGACTCGCGCTGACCGCCCTGTTCATGCTCTGGATCTTCCTCAGCCACAGCCTGCGCGCCGAGAAAGTCGCTGTGATCGACGTGCCGTGGGCGGAGCGTATCGGCCTCTTGCGCCATTTGATTGAACCGGTCGTTGTCTTCGGCGTGGTGATGGGCACACTCTACGCGGGCATCGCCACAGCCACGGAGAGCGCGGCACTTGGCCTGGTCGTCGCATTCGGGTTCATTGTCGCGCAGGGTAAACTATCACTGTCTTTGCTGGAAAACTGCTTCCTCTCCAGCGCCAAGACCACCGGAATGATCCTGCTGATTGTGCTCGGCGCCTTCGTCCTCAACTTGGCGCTCAGCCTGACGGGAATCGGCGAAGCGTTGACAAAATGGGTCACGGGTTTCGGGCTTGGTCGCGTCCAGTTATTGCTAGCCCTGATTGTGTTCTACTTGATCCTCGGCATGTTCATGGACACGTTGTCGATGATGGTGGCAACGATCCCGCTGGCCTATCCCGTGGTCCAAAGCGTGGGTGTTGACCCAATCTGGTTCGGCGTCTTTATCGTGCTGATGTGCGAGCTGGGCCTGATTACACCGCCGGTCGGAATGAACCTGTTCGTGGTGCAAGGGATTCGGCCTGATGGCGGCCCGGTGACGGATGTCATCAAAGGCGCCATTCCGTACGCGGTCATTATGTTGCTGTTCGCGCTGCTCCTGATTGCAGTGCCGGGCATCGCCACGTGGTTGCCCAATCTGATGCGCGGCTAGAAAACTCTGCATGCCACGATTTGAGCGCGCTGAGCATTTAGGGAATCTGTGACGTGATGAAGGAAATGCCGTCGTGACATCCGACACCAAACCCGTTCGTATCGGCGTTGATATCGGCGGCACATTCACTGATCTTGAGATCTACGATGCCCGCACCGGCCGGATTGCCGCATTCAAACTGCCGACAACCCCGGAAGACCCCTCTATTGGCCTGATCAACGGCATCAAAGGCGCGGGTCTGAAGTATGGCTTTCGCCTTGTTGATGTCGGCTATGTCTTACATGGCACCACCATTGCAACTAACGCCGTGCTCGAACGCAAGTTTCCAGCCGGCGCCCTGGTGACAACGGCGGGCTTCGAGGACGTGTTGGAAATCGGCCGCCACAATCGGCGCGAGGTCTACTCGATTTGGCCACAGCCGGTGCCCGCGTTAATCCCGCGTGACCGCCGCCTTGGCATCGTCGAACGCATGACTGCGCGTGGCACCGTTGAGGTAGCAATAACTGAGCCAGCACTGGCTGACTTGGTCGAACGGTTGAGTCGCCTCGACGTGCAAACCATCGCGGTGTGTCTGCTCAACGCCTACATCAATCCCACGCACGAAGCGACCATCGGCGATCGGCTGAGCCGGGACTTGCCGCATTTGACCATCTCGCTGTCGTCCAAGATCAGCCCTGAAGCACGCGAGTATGAGCGCACGTCAACCACGGTTTTAAATGCATTGCTGATGCCGGTGGTGCAGGGGTATCTGGATCGACTGAAGTCTCGCATGGCCGCTGAAGGCTTCGCACCGCGCTTGCTCGTTGTGCAGTCCAACGGCGGAGTTTCGACGCCTGAGACGGCTGGGGCTGAGCCGGTCCGCTTGTTGCTGTCAGGCCCGAGCGGTGGCGCCTTGGCGTCGCTCAGTCTGTCGCGCAGCTTGGGCGAGCCACACCTCATTGGCGTTGACATGGGCGGCACTAGTTTTGATGTGTCGGTGGTTCGCGATGGTCGCATTGACATCGTCACGCAGAGTGAGATCGACCGTTTACCTGTGCGGGTTCCGATGATCGACATCCGCACCATCGGTGCGGGAGGTGGTTCGATCGCGAGCGTGCAAAGTGGCGGCCGTCTGACCGTTGGCCCCGCCAGCGCAGGTGCAAGGCCGGGGCCGGTTTGCTATGGTCGGGGTGGCACGGAACCAACCGTCACCGACGCCAACGTATTGCTCGGTCGCCTGGATCCCGCATACTTCCTCGGTGGAGCGATGGCGCTGGATCTGGAGGCGTCGCGTTCCGCAATGAACGCCCGCATTGGTTTGCCACTGGCGCTGTCAATTGAAAACGCGGCCAGCGGAATCCTTGCCATTACCAACGCCAGTCTTGCAGCGGCCATTCGCTTGTCGTTGTTTGAGAAAGGCCTCGATCCCCGGGACTTTGCCATGCTTTCGTTTGGCGGTGCAGGCTCGGTGCACGCCTGTGCCGTCGCTGACGAACTCGGCGTGACCCGAGTGATCTTTCCGGTCGATGCGAGCACGTTTTCGGCTTTCGGCATTCTCCACTCAGACATTCAGCACAGCTATGCACGTGCACGACTGATGACGTTCGATGCGACGGCGTTGACTTCGCTGTCTAAAATGGCAGAGGACTTGTCCCAGCAGGCGCATGACCGACTTGGTTCTGACGGCATCACGGCAAGCCAACGGGTTTTGCAGTTTTCGGCAGATCTTCGTTATCGCGGCCAAGCGTTCGAGTTAACAGTCCCGTGGGCTGGTGCAAAATTTGATGCGACAACACGAGCGGCAACGTCAGATGCATTTCACAAGTTGCACGAACAGCGCTTTTCGTACGCCAACCCGAGTGACGCGATCGAATTTGTGACGTTGCGGTTGGACGCAACCGGCCTGCTACCCCGCGTGGCGCACCAAACCATCGCAGCACCTGCAGCCGTCGCAAACCCAAGCCGTCGGGAGGTATTTTTTGACGGCCAATGGTACGATTCTCCCGTCTGGCGACGACAGAGCATTGGCACCGGCATTGAAATTCAGAGTCCCGCCGTCATCGAGGAGGACTACACAACCATCATTGTCGCGCCCGGTTGGACCGCACACCGCGGCGCCAACGGACATATCATCGCAAAGCGGGAGCCGACGTCATGACCTTGCTTGGCGCCATCGAACTTGAAGTCATTCGCAATGCACTGACGGCCGCCGCGGCGGAGATGGATGTCACGATGTGGCGCACAGGCCGCTCAACCATCGTGCGTGAAATGCTCGATTATTCGACGGCTGTGTTCGACGC
This sequence comes from Hyphomicrobiaceae bacterium, assembly GCA_043719045.1. GTDB lineage: Bacteria > Pseudomonadota > Alphaproteobacteria > Rhizobiales > Hyphomicrobiaceae > JABFRJ01. Next base: position 28,953 of record JAYSUN010000453.1, read on the forward strand.
GGATGGCAATATCGTGGCCCAATCCGCACGCATCCCCCAACACCTGAACTCGATGGGCTTCTGCTTGCGGACTATCCTCGATCAATTCATCCCGGTCGCGCAGTGGAACGCAGGCGATGTCATTCTCACCAACGATCCGTATTGCGGCGGGCAGCATTTGCCGGACATTGTCGCATGCCAACCGGTGTTCCACGATGGCCAGCGCGTCGCTATCGTTGCAACCCTGTGCCATCACCTCGACGTTGGTGGCATGTCGCCAGGCAGTTACGCAGCGGGCGCCACTGAAATCTATCAGGAAGGCTTACGCATTCCGCCCGTGAAGCTGTTTGAGCGGGGGGTGCGTAACGAAGCCGTGTGGTCGATCATCGGTCAGAATGTGCGTCAGAAGGAAATTGTTCTCGGCGATATGCAGTCGCAGATCGCGTCGCTGCGTGTCGGTGCTGCCAATGTGGCGCGATTGGCGGCCAAATACGGGACAGAAAAATTGAGCTCAGCTTGTGCGCAGTTACTCGACGCGTCAGAAGCTGCCATGCGGGATCGCATTCGCCGGATGCCCGATGGCGTCTACGAGTTTGAAGATTTCCTGGATGATGATGGCATCGACAGAGATCGTCCGGTGCGGATTCACGCCAAGATCACCATCAACGACGACCGCATGTGCGTTGATCTTTCTGGTTCAGCGCCAGAAGTACGTGGGCCGATTAACGCAACGCTCGGCTCGGCATCTTCGGCCGTTTACTTCGCAGCCGTTGCCTGTGCTGACCGACCGATCATGCCGAATGCCGGATGCTACCGGCCGGTTGAGATCATCGCGCCAGAAGGTTTGATTATCAGCGCTCGTCATCCCGCTCCAGTCGCGCACCGGATCGCACCATGCCATGTGCTCTTGAATGTCCTGCTCGGCGCCCTATCGAAAGCTGTGCCGGAGCGCATGCCGGCGGCCTACTACGCCGTCAGTTATGTCTGTGCATTCCAGACCATCCAGGCAACCGGCGAACGCAAGGTACTGGTTGAAATCGAGGTCGGCGGCTGCGGCGGGCATCCGTCGGGCGACGGCGCGAGTGCGCACTCGTTCGGAATGCACAACAACGCGGCGATCCCCGTCGAGATGATAGAGAGCGGCAGCCCCATCACGATTATGAGTTACGGTTTGGTTCCGAATTCAGGCGGCGATGGACAACATCGTGGCGGGCTTGGCCTGACGCGATCATGGCGGATTGATTCAGATACGGCATCGTTTACGGCTCAAATGGATCGCTTCCGCTTCCGGCCCTACGGCTTGCATGGTGGCGGCGCGGGTTCAGCAGGGACACTGACGCTCATCCGCGACGGTCAAAGCACGCCGCTCCATTCGAAAGTCAACAACATGCCCCTGCGACGCGGGGACATCATACGGCTGGAGACTTCTGGCGGCGGCGGACTTGGCAACCCGGCGCAGCGGCCGGTGCAAGCGCGTGCGCGCGATGCAAGCCTGGGATATGTCCGCCAATCGTAGGTCAAACAAGCCACCACTGCCCGGCGTTTTGCACGCCTCGACTTGGTCGCTGCCTCTAGTGGCCCGTTGCGCCAAAATTGCTGAATTGCCGCGACTTCTTTCAATTTTGGCGCGACATCAGGGCCACTAGCAAAATCACGGGCTTAGTCTGGCGTTCATCGCGCCTTGGTTGATACCAGTCGAGCCGGAACACCGATCAACCAAGCCGCGACGCCACACAAGCGCACTGATTGAGTGAGCTTAGTTCCAGCGCAACTCAAACGGCGTCAAAAGAATTTTCTCATCTTTGGTTGCTCGACCCTCACCACCATTGCCATCATGTGGTTGGGCGCCGAAATAGACGTCAACCATGACGCCTTGCAGGTGCATATCGCCGCTGTATCGCAATTCAGCACCTGTGGTTTCGCTGCGGAACACGCCGTCGACCCACAGGCGGACAAGGCCATTGGCTTGCCCAGGTTCATTGAGCCTAACTTCCTGGTCGATCCTGATCCAACGTCCTCGACCGAGAATACCGCGCGGGTCTTCTGGTGTGTAGTCCGTAACGTATTTGTCTTTCGTCGACAGCATCATGTGCAAGCGCGGCTTGCCATTCCCTGACCACACAAACCGCGTGTCAACTTTTTCATCCATCGCCACGCCTTGGCTGGGTGATGCGCCAAACAGTCCTGGCAAAGTACCACCGCCGCCGAAGTCAAAATCGTCTGGAACAAACACATCGTAGGAGAGGCACGCGGCCGATACGTTCTCGGGCAATGCTTGCGGCACCCACGGAAAGCTGATGCCGCCGCCCTTGACCTGTGAACGTCTTGGCTGGGCGGTGCCGGCTGCCAAAGAAACCTTGAAGCCGCTGCTACTGGGCGCGCCGGTGAACTTTTGAACGCTCAGGTTTTCCATGACACCGTAATCCACGCCAGCAGACACCGATTGGACATCGCTGGCTGTCAGCAGCACGCCGGCCCGCTCGACGCCGAGACGGACCGCCTTGGCGAAGCGCGCTGGACACGATGCCAACTGAGGTGGATTAAAAAAAGCGCTGATCTGGGTTGCTGCTGCTGATGCAATGATCACGAGCGAGGCGATATTGATAACAATAGCTTGTGTGCTTGGCATTTTCATAGGCGAGGTCCGTCAGGGTTTGAGAGATGCAGCCGCTGGCAGTGGGCCAAATGGGCTAACCAGATGTTCAAGCAGTGATAGTTTCCGCGTGACCAATTGAACTGTGAAACGGCGCTCGGCGATTTGTGAGGTCTGCTGATCGATCGCGGTACCGGCAAGATTGACTGCGATGCGGACTTTCTGGCTTGAGCCGGTCCCGCGCTGAGCGTCCATTTCCTCGGGACTCATGGCCTCAACGGCGCCGCGCATCGGAGTTTCAAACGACATGGCGCCTGATGGCCAGATCCGTGCAGCCTGCCCAGTTTTAGCGTTGGCACTGATCGCTTCTGGCCAAATGGTTTCTAATAGGATCCGATCAATCGAGGGCAACACCGTTGCGACAGATGCGTTCGCAACCAGTGCCGAACCATCCATTACAGTGGCCAAACTCGATATCTGGCCGCTGACTGGAGTTCGAATCTCCATGCGCTTACGCTCTTGTTCGGCCATAGCGATGCGAACCTGTAGACCGAGGCCCTCTTGTTCGATATCGGCCAATTGAGACTGCAATCCCGCGATACGACCGCGCTGCGATGACTGGCGATCCAATGCCGACAAAGCATCAGCTTCTTGCTGCAGACCTAAGCGGCGCATTTTGTTGGCTTCGGACTGTGTTCTAAGTCCGGCAAGTTGACTATCGATCGAGCGCGTGTCGAGGCTGAGAAGGACTTGTCCAGCCTGGACATCACTTCCGACTTTGACGTGGACGCGAGCAATGACGCCGCCATCCGCATGGCGGACGATGATGGGCTCGGCACGAACCCTTCCATTGGCGGATGTTGTCGGGCCCTGCTCGATTTCAATGATGCAGGCGGCGGCAATGCTCAGAAGACAAAATGCGATTCCGCCGAGCCCAACCCGGATTGGAGAACTCAGGTCCAAGTTTGGTGCAGCTTTCGAAGGTTCTGATTCTAGAGTTGTCATGGGTGTCCCGCTGATGCCGTTCGGCGCGGTTGTTGCGCGGTCAGCAGACTGTGTGTCAGGCTGGGTGGGACGCCCTCTGCCGGAGACCCAGCCGATGCGCCGCCACGCAACTGCTGTGCAGGCAACCCTGTCATCAGTCGCGTACTGCCAAGGTCTGCAGTGACAAGATCCGGTAGCGCAACAATCAGTCGGGCCAACGTGCGAATGACACTCTGATGCAAGAACGAGATGGCAATGATGGCGCCGAGTGACAGACCCTCCGTCAATGCCATCCCGGTGCCTAAGCTCAGAATCAGAAGCGGTGATAACGCCTCGCAGATGTTCACTGTTCGACAGGCTGAAGCCGTTCGGCGTGCCAATGCATAGTCGCTTGAGATGGCGCGGGCGTTCAATGATTGCCAGTCGTTGACAACGCCCGCCGTCATCTCACGCGCTTCAATGGCCACGCTTGATGCAGCAGCGGTCTGCCACGCTCCATTGGCGATTGCGTGCGCTGCATGAGACTTACGGGTCAACGGTGCAAGAGCGCTAACGAAGCGAAGGCCCGACAGCACGAGAACTGCAGCCGTCACCAAGGTGATGATCGCCAAGGCCGGCTGAAGCGCGAACGAGATCAGCAGCGGCAAGATGATAAATGGCGCGTCCAGTGCCGCGAGTATTTGTGGTCCGGCCAGAATTTTCCGGGCGTTCTCGATTTGCCTTTGTTCCGAATTCAAGTGATTGGGTGGCGCGCAACTGGCCAAGCCACGTGCCAAAATCTGTTGGCCAATCACGTGTTCGAACCACAATGCGGTGCTGGTCAGCAAACGTTGCCGCGCCTGCAACAAGACGATCCGCGCGCTCAGCGCCGCCATGACAGCGGCTGCCACGAGCATCAATGCGTCGAGACTGGTTTTGCTTTCAACAGCACCAACTGCGTGAAGAACCAGGAGGGGCCATGCGAGACCCAACAAAGCCGCGACGCCGCTGAAGGCGAGCGCCCACACGGCTGCCACCCGTACCTGGCGGATGATCCGTAACAATTCCGGTCGCGCGGAACGCATGTTGACTTTCCGTGGCGCACCCATGACGACGCCCGCAAAGGCTTTGCTGGCCATAGCTAGGAACATACTTATGGATCGTTAACAAAGTGCTCGTCGGATCTGGAATTGATTGCTGGATCACAAGCCGAGTTGCCGCGCTGCCAGATCTTTCATGATCTCCTCGGCGCCGCCCGACCCCGCGCGGGCCAATTCCTGACTGGCCACAATGCGCGACGAACCGGCGGACGCTGTTACGGAAGGCCTCGTGAGCCTCGGTGCAATAAAGATTTGCGGCCATAAGGCACTCCGG
>JAYSUN010000454.1:0-3689 GCA_043719045.1 Hyphomicrobiaceae bacterium
AGCGTGGACCGCGGAGCTGCAAAGCGAGCCGCAGGATTACGTCGTCGTCCCCGGCCAGCCGTGGCTCGATGGATTCTCCGTCGGCGCATAAAAACTTGGGTCGGAGTGGCACTCAAAGCCGAACCAAGATCGGTGACATAGTTTGTTGGAGGATCGACAATGTACCTGCGCAATACTTGGTATGCGCTCGCCAGACGCGAGGAAGTCGATGACGCGCTGGCTGCGTTTCAAGTCCTAGGTGAACGCATTGTTGCTTATCGCAGGACGGATGGCATAACGGTGGCACTTGAGGATGCATGTCCTCACCGCAAGCTGCCGTTGTCGATGGGCAAACGCATCGGTGATCACGTCATGTGTGGCTACCACGGTCTGACCTTCGACGGCACAGGCACCTGCGTTGCGGCACCCACTCAAGGCAAGATCCCCTCGACGGCGCGCGTCAAGAGCTATCCGACCGCCGACCGCTGGGGCCTCGTTTGGATCTGGATGGGTGATGCGGAAAAGGCTGATCCGGCCAAGATCGTGACCATCGACAATCATGACAGTGAGGGTTGGGGTTTGACCAACGGCGACAGCATGACTTGCGCTTGCGACTATCTCTATCTCGTCGACAATCTGCTCGATCCCTCGCATGTCGCATGGGTTCATGTGACGTCTTTTGCAGCACCGGGAACCGAGGACACGCGACTGCAAGTTCATACCGCGGACAACGGCGTCGTCGTCTCACGCTGGATGCAGAACCAAAAGGTGCCGCCGTACTACGCGCCACTCGTCAAGTTCAAAGGCAATTGCGATCGACTGCAACATTACGAGGTGCGCTATCCGTCGCTCGGCATTAACAAGTCGATCTTCACGCCCGCTGGAACCGGTGGCGTTGGCAAGCCGCTGCACGAAAAAGCGTACATGATGGTTTCGTACCACTTCCTGACACCGATTGATGCAGCCACGACGCGGTATTTCTGGCTGCAGAACCGCAATACTGACCCAGCCAACACAGACATTTCGGAGCAAGTGGCGGCTGGCGCGCGCCGGGCCTTCGAGGAAGATCGCGTCATTCTTGAAGCCGTCCACAAGGGCATGGTGCACAAGATCACGCCGAACCTTGATCTCGCGCTCGATGCGGGAGCGCTGCGCTTCCGCCGGGGTCTGCAAGGCCTGATCGAAAAGGAAGCTACGGTCTAACGGGCTTCGCGCCACTGCAACCGCTCAAGAAAGATGACCTCGGTGACCCAGGCCTCTTCCAATCGCCAAGCAACTGTGACCTTCGCCTTCTCAAAGAAGACGGTGATCTGGGACGACAAGTTTGCCAGTCTTCTCGATCTGGCGGAGGCGAACGGCCTGACGCCGGATTTCAGCTGTCGCGCCGGCATCTGTAGCACCTGTCGATGCGAGTTGATTGCCGGCAAACTCAACTACGTAACCGAGCCGCTCGATGTGCCCGAGGAGGGCACGGCCTTGATCTGCTGCTCGACGCCAGACAGCGATGTGACATTGAACATCTGACCCGTGCATGGGAGCCGCTGATGCGCCTCGAACTGATGACCACGGTGGCTGTCGCGCGGCAGATGGTTTTGTCACCCGGCATCATTGTGCCGGTCGGCTCGACTGAGCAACACGGCCCTGACGGTTTGATCGGGACCGATCATCTTTGCCCCGAGGTGATAGCGCGCCGCGTCGGCGAGCGGCACGGCGTCATCATTGCGCCAACCATCGCCTACGGCATGTCGCAGTTTCATCTTGGCTTTCCCGGCACGATCGCGCTTCGACCTTCGACGCTGTCGGCATTGATACTCGATGTGATCGCATCGCTGGCTGCAACCGGGTTCAAGCGCATTTATCTGCTGAACGGGCACGGCGGAAACATTGGGCCGTTGCGCGGGGCGATGCAGGAATATTATGCAGCGCGCTCCTTCACCGGTGAAACGACGCCAGCGCCGGTGCATTGTCGCATCCGCAGTTGGTGGGAGTTGCCGACTGTCGATGCGTTGCGGCGCAGGCTCTATGGCTCGGCCGAAGGCTATCACGCGACGCCGAGCGAGGTCGCCATCACCATGGCCGCGTACCCGGATCGGATCCAACCATTCGCGCGACCTGCGCCTGCCGCCATGTCACCGGACGACATCATGATCCACGCTGGCGATAACTACTTTGACGCGGCGGATTTCGCCGCGCGCTTTCCGGATGGACGCGTGATTTCAGATTCTGCGCGGGCGACTCCAACTGATGGCGAAAAACTGATCGCGGCCGCAGTCGATGATCTCGCAGCTGACTTTGCGGCATTCTTGACCGCGGGCTCGGCGGCAAACTGACCGTCAGCGCTTGTCGCCCTGATGAGAACCGAGACGTTGCTCAAGCTTGCGCACCAGCCACGACGCCACCAGAATCAGCGCCAGGTATTCGACGACGAGCGCCGTGTAGATCTCCAGGGGTCGGTACTCGACCAGCGTCAACTCGTTTGCGCGCCGTGTCAGTTCCTGCAGTCCAATGACAGAAATCAGCGAAGACATCTTCAGGACATAAACAAATTGATTGCCGAGCGCTGGTAGGATGCGTCTGAGAGCTTGCGGGAGGATCACCAGGCGCATCGCCTGCCAAGAGGTCAACCCCAAGGCTTGGCCGGCTTCGCGCTGACCCCGCTCGACCGATTGAATGCCCGCGCGGAAAATTTCGGCTTCAAAGGCCGAGTCGGAGATCGCCATTGCAATCACGCCGGCCGCGAACACGCCGAACTGCAGTCCAAGGACAACGGGTAGTCCGTAGTAGACCCAAAGCAGCAACACCAGCAGCGGGATCGCCCGGACCACTTCGACATATGTCCGATTGATCGCCCGCACGAAGCGCCGCTTTGATAGCGCCATGAGAGCAACCATGAGGCCGACTGTCACGGAAATTACGATGGCGATGAGCGAAATCGAGATCGTCGACCAAAGCCCCTGCGCCAGGAAGCCAAGATTCTTGCGTCCACGTTCGTCCAAAGGTGAAACGACGTGCCAGCCCCACGTATAAGTATTTTGCGCGCAACCTGACAGCAGCAGCGCCAAGCCAACACCACACACCGCCCGAAGCGGCTTCCTGCCCCGCAGCGCCATCATTTGGCTATGAGCGCGGCAACCACTGTTGTTCAAGCGCGTCGAAGAAGCCTTCACTCTTTTTCAGTGTAACCCAGGTATTCACGTAATTGAGCCAAGTCACGTCGTCCTGCGCCACAACATAGGCAAACGGGCGTTTGTTGCGCATCTCAGCGCCAGGCACGTTGATCGCCAACTGTTCGAAACGCTTTACCAAAGTCGACGCCTCGACGTTGCTGGTGATGGTCACATCAGCGCGGTTCGAGAGCACCTCCTGGTAGCCCGTTGCGGGCGCCTGCACGCCCTTGATGTCCGCTTTGGGAAAGTGGCGGCGCGCCTGCTCTTCGAACACCGTACCCATGCTGACCGCAACCCGTGTGCCGGCCGTGTTGATGCTGTCCCAAGAGTTGAATTTGGCAGCGTTGGCCTTGAGTGAAAGTGGCACGGTTCCCGCTTCGAGATAGGGCACGGTGAAGGCCGCAGTTTTCGCACGCGCCATACTGACCGAGGCGCCGGAAAAAATATCAAAACGATTGGCGGCAATTGGCTAAGGATCTCGGCGTCAAGATCGAATGGGTTGTCACCGAGTGGGCGCAGCTGGTCGCAGGCATTGCCGCCAAT
>JAYSUN010000455.1:0-3685 GCA_043719045.1 Hyphomicrobiaceae bacterium
GCCGCAATTCTGACGGTCAGATTGCTGGCTTGCATTGATGTTCGCGCTGCAAGATCACCAGCCGAGGTCAAACAGACCTTAGTTGCCAAGGCTTCGCGCTCTACTGCGGCAGCTTCACCGATCATCGAGGTCTGCAGCTGATCAACTCATCCGGCCGCTAGCGTGCGACAGGAACAGGTAGACACGACCGCTCCCGGAAACGAGGTGGTGCTGCAGGAGTTGGCCGGTGCGATCTTTGGCTTCAATGTCGCGCAGTTCATGCTCAAAGTCAGCCAAGAACCTGTCAATCATTGCCCGAAAACCCATGTCCGTTTGGTAGCGACGGGCCATGTCGTCGAAGACAGCGCGGCCTTCGGCCGAATAGATACTGCGCACCAGAATGCCGCGCTGTCCCGAGCGGAAGCGAGCCCAAATCGCGCCAGCCGTTTGCGCGTCAAGTGCCGATGCAATCTGCTCCAGATTTACGCCACCCTGTCCGACGGCGGTCGGCGATGCAGCAACCGGCTCTGGCGTGGCAGCAGGCTGCTCATCCTTTGACGCGCGAGCGAGCAAGTCGCCAAGCGACCAACCATTGGCCGCCGATGGTTGAGCCGCGGCGGCGCGCTGCATCTGTTCGGCAAGTGCCGATGCAAGTGACGGCGCCCCGGAGGCAGGCGGGGGGGCGATGGCGGGCCGCGGCTGTGGTATCGTGTGGTTGGGAGAACCTGGCCCAGTCGCGGGTGGCGAAATATCGTAATGGCCACGTTCGCGATTGGCAATGTGCGAGACTTGATCAAGCGCACGCATCTGCTCCGCCAGCACACGACGCATTCCTTCGACACTTTCGCGGGTCGCGTCGGGTAACTTCTGAGCTTGCAGACGCAATAGCTCTTGTTCGCGCTCAAGCTCCTGCTGGGCCGTCCGCGACCGCGCACGCAGCTCGTCCGAGGTCTGTGACAATCGGCTCGACAGGGATCCGACATGGTCGGTCATCTCGCGCGAGACGGACGACACCTGTTCTCGCAGTGAATTGAGAGCATGCCCTGCCTGTTGATCGGTATCGACGCGCAACCGCTGTAATTCACCAAGGGCTTGTTGTGCATGCGATTGCGCGCCACGCGTCAATTCTTCCGTAACGGCTTTGGCACGCAATGACGCTTCCGACAACGACCCTTCGATGGTCGCTTTGTAGGTCAACATCTGCTGGCCGAGTTGGTCGGTGGACTCAGTTACTTGACCTAACGTGTTGGTCAATTCGCGATGCCGCGACTGCAATGTCTGGTCGATCCGGTGGTTGGCAGCTTCGAGGGAATTGGCGGCGCGCATGATCGACTGGCCTTGATTTTCAAAGCGGGTGGTCACGGTGCCAATCTGGCCGAGAAGGTTCTCAGAGACGTTCTTCAGCATATCTGCCTGGCTGGAAAGCCCTTCAATGGCTTTGACCGACTGCCGTGTGATATTCTCGCTCGTCCGCCGAACGGCATTGATACCCTGAATGAGAGTCTCGTCGAGGTTTTGAGACTGCCGCCCCAGCGTCTCAGCCAGTTGCTTGGCATGCGTCTCCATCGCCGCAGTCAGAGCACGCGCTTTCTCGCCAACGGCGCCGTCGATGGCCAGCGTAGAATTCTGGATCGATTGATCGAGAATCTGCAATCTAGACGCGAACGCCGCATCCAGTGCTTGGGTCCTTTCGATCATGCTGCTGTCAAGCGCCTGAACGTGACCGATCATAGTTGTGTTGATCGTTTCACTGCGCACCGCCAAAGTCGAGTCGATCGCCAGGGTGAAGTCTTCAAACACAGACTGCAACTGGCCGGTGCGCGTGCCCAGTGAGGCGTGCAGCGCCGATGTGTATTCATCAAGTACGGTCTGCAGATGGGTGGTCCGATCCACCATCATGGTCTGCACTTGGCCTGAATTCTCAGTGAAAGTATTCTCCAACTGCGCCGTAGTCTCAGTAAGCACGCTTTTCAACGCGGCCGTCCGGTCACTGATGGAACCTTCAAGTTGCCCGGTCGCCTTCGTCAATGAGCCTTCGAGCGCAATCAGGTTCTGACCCGCGTTCTCGATGATGCGCGACAACTTCAATTGCTGGCTGTTGAGTTTTTCGATCAGCGCCGGCACTTCATCACCAATCGAGCGCAACGTGGTATGTACCTGCTCAGATGTACCGGTCAACTGATTCCGTTCGCTGGCCAGTTCATTCAGCAGTCCGCGGATACGCGCCTCGTTACCCGCAAAAGACTGTTCCAGAGACGCAACTTCGTTGTGTACCATGGCTTCGAGTTCGCCAGCGCGCCCGATTGCTTGGGAAATCGCCTCATTCATGTAGCCAACCTGCTTCCGCACGGTTTGACCGAGTGAAGCGACTGCATTCTCCGCATTCTTGTCTGGCTCCGCCAAACGAATTGCTACTTCGGTCATTGCTGACGTGCGCAATCGCAGGTCCTCGGCTTGATACAGGAGCCAAGCCAGGAACCAGAACACCGCAATTGGCAACACGATGGTCGCGATTGTAATCAACAACGCCGGACGCGCTAGCAATTCGCCAAAACCTGCCGCCTTGGCAATCTCAGGTGCCAGCATGGCCCACGCAAAAAAGCCGCCAATCGCAAGCCACAAACCACTCAAGGCCGCCGCAACAACAAAGGGCCGCTGTGATGGCTTTTGCTGAAGAGCAAAGATCAAACCGCCGATGGTCGGCACGTCGTCATTTGCGGCAAGCGTGGCGCGCGACGGACCAGCTGGACGACGTCTCACCGCAGGCTCCAACTCAGCAGGCGACACGGATCCTGGCGCTTTCGCAGGCATTTCAATTGCTGCACCGACGGTAGTTGGAACAGGTGCGACGGTCTCAGGTCTGGTGGATTGAGGCTTGGCCAGCAGCGTCGGCGCTATCGGGGGAGCACTGATATTCGAGACCGCCGCAGCAGCCGAGGGAGGCGTCGCGCGTTGCGTCGGTGGTGTCTGCGTGGCGATGGGTGGACCCTGAACGGGCGCCAGCGTAACTGGCTTTGCAACGGCCGCCGAGGCCGCCGTCTGAACCGTCGCCGAGGCCGACGCGGCCGGCAATAGAGGCAGCGGCGGCAATGGCGCTAAGCTTGGTGCAACGAGTTTCGCTTTATCGCCCGGCAGGGGTGGTGGTGCGGATGCTTTCGTGGCGGCCGGACGCTCTGATGCGGCCCGGCGCGCTTCGAGGTCAGGCGCAACTTCAGCAACCGCTTCCATTAATGTGCGCGCATCCCGTGCACCTGATTTATCTTGCGCCATGCCCCAACCTAACGCGCTTCGACATCCCCACCCGGTTTGCCGACAAATTCCGAAACCTCTCACTCCCACGCGATATAGACGACATCGTGTCACGAGCTGAGGCAAACTTCATCTTCACCTTAAGACTAGCAACGGCAATCGAAGAACCCCTAGTGGGACCACTCACTTATCCCCTGCCTGTCCACATGATTCGTCGGCCACTGCAGTCACGTTGTCGCGCCTGCATGCAAAACCAAACATGAACATTCTGAGACACTCGGCAAGTCACTCAAGTGGCAGATTCGCCTTGAACTTGTCGTCGATCTGAAGTTGGCGCATCATTTTCACATCTTTTCGGGCGCGGGCATGGAGTCTATTCGATGGAAAAGTTGATTGCGGGGTTGATTTTGTTCCATGGCATCCATCTGGTACCGACGTGGCGGATATGGCGTGCTGC
>JAYSUN010000456.1:0-3681 GCA_043719045.1 Hyphomicrobiaceae bacterium
AAAAGATCGACGGGTCCGGATGATCAAAACCAATTGCACCAACGGGTGAAAAACGCCGCAGATCATATTTGTACGGTGCATAATTTCCGTGCCATGCGACAACATCCAGCGGCGCGTGTCCAATCTCGGTCGACCAGAGCGTGCCGCCCCATTTGACAGTCACTTTCGTTGCCGCGTCGCGATCCTCGTAAGCCGCGACGGGCGTCAGAAAATCGCGCGCATTGGCGAGGCAATTGGCGCCGATCGGACCGCGCTCAGGCAAAGTAAATGCGCCACCATAATTTTCCGAAATATAGCCGCGCGCCGGACCGCCGAGCAGTTCAACCCGGATTTTTACGCCGCGGGGGATGACAACGATTTCACCGGGTTCCGCGTCGATCAGGCCGAATTCGGTGACAAATCGCAAGTGCCCTTCCTGCAAAACAATCAACAGCTCACCATCGGCGTTCCAGAACACCTCGTCGGTCATCGATCGGGATGCATGATAGATGTGCGCGGCCATGCCGGTCTGCGTGTTGGCATCTCCACAGGTCGTGATCGTTGCAATGCCCTCGATGAAGGACGTCGGCTTGGAGCCGTGCGGGACCGGCGACCAGCGCAGCTGCCCGATCGGCATCTCATAGTCCGTGTGCGGCGCTGTCCGCCAAAACCCCTGATCGGATTTTTTAAAGCTGCCGGCGTGGCGCACAGACGGGCGGATCCGATACAACCAGGAGCGCTCGTTGCTGGCGCGTGGCGCGGTGAACGGCGAGCCCGACAGCTGTTCAGCATAGAGACCGTAGGCCGCACGCTGGGGGCTGTTGCGGCCGACCGGCAACGCGCCGGGCAAGGCCTCGGTTTCAAAGCTGTTGCCGAACCCGGACATGTAGGCCAACGAAGCGCCGGTCGCGGATGGCGTTTGCAATCGGCGCGGATCAGGCAGGGCATCCTGGGCCATGGCGGTCTCTCTCTCGTGAACGCTGGGTCTTGAACTTTCACGCAGAATAGTTTCATTTGAAACAAAATCAAGTGCGAGCCGTCATGCCCCCAAGCAAAACCGCTGTCGATGCCCCCTTGGAGCTCGAAATGTTCCTGCCCTACCGTTTGGCGATCGCTGCCACCGCCGTCTCGCAAGCGCTGGCCGATGTCTACAGTGAGCGCTTTGGCATCAGCGTGGCCGAGTGGCGAATCATCGCAAATCTTGGGCGATTCGGCCCGCTCAATGCCGGTGAACTCGCCGAGCGCTCAACGCTCGACAAGCCAAGAGTGACACGTGCCTTGCAACGGCTGAAGATCCGCCGATTGGTCAGCCGCACCATTGCAAAGGCCGACCGCCGACAGATTCGGATCGCCCTGACAGGGGAGGGCAATGCCGTGTTCGGGGCGGTTGCAGCGTTGGCACGAACTTGGGAAGCGGATCTTTTGGCGACGCTTTCGGCGTCGGAACGCAAGGCCTTGGACAGTGCATTGAGCAAATTGACACTACGGGCCCGTGACCTGCGCGCCCTTTGAGGAGCAGGTGTGCAGTGCACCACGACGCTCTTGCGCCTCAAGGCTCATTGCGGCACCACAAGCCATCGTCGACGTTTCACATCAACGGAGTTCAGCCGTGGCACAACCTCGAAAAATCCTGATCCTTGGTGCGTCCTATGGCTCGCTGCTCGGGATCAAGTTTGTGCTTGCGGGGCATCATGTCCATCTCGTGTGTCTGCCAGCCGAAGCGGATCTGTTCAATGCAGACGGTGCGATTGTGCGCATGCCAATCAAGGGTCGCGAGGGTCTGGTCGAGTTGACGTCCAAGGCGGGCCCGGGCAAACTGACAGCGTCCCCGCCTTCAGGTGTTGATCCGCGCCACTACGATCTGGTGGCGCTGGCCATGCAGGAGCCGCAGTATCGCTCTCCTGGTGTCCGTGAATTGCTTGAAGCGGTGGCGCTGAGTCGGGTGCCCTGCATGTCGATCATGAACATGCCACCGCTGCCATATCTCGCACGCATCCGTGGCCTCGACATGAAAGCGTGCCGCGCCGCGTTTACAGATCCGACCGTGTGGGATGCCTTTGATCCGGATACCATGACACTCTGCAGCCCGGACCCGCAGGCGTTCCGGCCGCCTGAAGAAAAGGTCAACGTCTTGCAGGTTCGCTTGCCGACAAACTTCAAGGCAGCCCGGTTTGCGGCCGCTGGTCCGACCGCACTTCTGAAGCAACTGGAAACCGACATCGAGGCCATCCGTTGGAACGTGGGGACTGAGACGTTAGAACTGCCGGTCAAGCTGAAGGTCCATGAGTCAATCTACGTCCCTCTCGCCAAATGGTCGATGTTGATTGCAGGCAACTACCGCTGCGTCGGCCGCGACGGCATGCGCCCGATCATGGAAGCCGTGCACTCCGACATCGAAGCGTCCCTCTCGATCTACAATTGGGTGTCAGATCTGTGCGTTTCATTGGGTGCCGATAAATCTGACATGGTCCCATTTGAGAAGTACGCCGCCGCTGCCAAATCTCTTGGCAGTCCCTCATCGGCCGCCCGCGCACTGGCGGCTGGCGCCCCTAATATCGAACGCGTCGACAAACTGGTTCAGACGATCGCCGCCGCCAAGGGCCAACGCCTCGCCTCGCTGGATGAGACGGTGGCACTCGTCGACGGCTGGCTCGCCAAGAACCGTGCCAAGGCAGTGTAGAAGGCTGTGAGCCGGGTGGTTACGGGATCTTGCCCTTGGCGTGCGCGAACTCCCAATAAAGTTTGCGGGCTTTGCGGAACACGGGACCAGGCTGGAACTCTTTGTCGACGACCTTGTTGACCGGCATGACTTTCGAGTAATTGCCGGTTGTAAAGACCTCGTCGGCTGCGAGAACTTCAGCGACCGTCAAGGCTTTTTCGACCACTGTCACGCCGCCTTCGCGGAGATTGGCGATGTTGCGTTGACGCGTGATGCCGTTGAGGAACGTGCCGTTTGGCGCCGGCGTATAGGCGACACCATCTTTCGCGATCCAGATATTGGCGGTGGCGGTCTCTGCAACATTGCCCAGCAAATCGAGCACCAGTGCGTTGCCATAACCCCGGGCCATAGCGTCACGCAAGGCGCGGGCGTTGTTTGGATAGAGGGCGCCGGTTTTGATATCCGTCGGCGCCGACTCGAGCGTTGGGCGGCGGAACGGCGAGACACACAATGACGATCCCATCGGCTCGGGCATTGGCGCTTCGAACAAGCAGAGGCAAAATCCCGTGCTCTCCGGGTCGGGCGTGATGCTGCTCGGGCCGTCGGCTTCACCCCAATACATCGGTTTGATGTAAAGTGGGATTTTGCCATCGAACTTCTTCCAGCCATCGCGGGCCAATCCAACGATGGTATCGGCTTTTTGCGTCGCCTTCAGACCCATTTTTGCCGCCGACGCATTGACGCGTTCGGCGTGACGATCCATGTCCGGCATGGTGCCATCAAAGGCGCGCGCGCCATCAAACACCGACGATGCCAACCAGAATGCGTGCGACCGCGGCCCCAGAATCGGCGGGTTGCCCGCGTGCCAGTCACCGTTGAAGAACGTCCAGGTTTTAGAGTACCACGTCATGGCTTGCGCCTCCGTTCACGAGATCAACTTGCGATGCCGACGCACCGCCTAAAAATTCGTCCTGTCCCCACCCTTGAGTTCAAGCATCTCGCGGGCGTCCGAGGATGAGGCCACCTCGAGGCCAAGTCCCTCG
>JAYSUN010000457.1:0-10517 GCA_043719045.1 Hyphomicrobiaceae bacterium
GCCTGCCCGAGTGGACGGCTATCATCGCTGCTTCTGCATCACCTCGACGCATCATCGCGGCTCACCGGAACGCCCGGGCTTGGTCCTCGGCCTGGATCGCGGCGGCAGCTGCGAAGGCGTTGCCCTGCGAGTGGCCGCCAGCGACGCCGACGCGGTAAAAAGCTACTTGCGTGTTCGCGAGTTGGTCAACGGCGTCTACCGTGAGGCGCTGACCCCAGTCCGTCTTTTGAACGGCGCTGACCAGACCGTTCAGGCTCTGGCCTATATCGTCGAGCGCTGTCACCCGAGTTACGCTGGCGGCCTGCCCTTGTCGCGGCAAGCCTTCATGATCCGGGGCGCGCGTGGCCTTTCCGGCGACAACCTCGACTACCTCGTCAACACGGTTCGGCATTTGCAGCTGTCCGGCATTCGCGAGCGCGAGTTGGAACGACTGGTGGCAGTGGCCGGCCCGCATGTTGCGCAACTCGCGGCACTGAACGGCCGTGAACAACTGACCAGCTCCAGCACCGCTGCGATCCGCCGCGCGGTGATGCAGCATCCGTTGAAAATCCGTCGGCTCACAAAGGCTGATCGCCGCCGTTTCATGTACCGGATGCGGTTGGGCGGCGGGATCTGACACGGGCCTTGGCACAAGGATACTGTCGGCGATGCATGTCCGGCGATGCATTGACCTCTGGCTTTGAAGCTGGGACATCGTTCCGGATCTGAACTTCGAGCAAGAGAGACGTTATGCACATCGGCTTGATTGGCGGGATTGGCCCAGCTGCGACCGAGTTATACTATCGCGGCTTGGTCGCGCGGCACGCGGGAGCCGATCCAGCGATGGAGTTGACCATCGTCCATGCGGACCTCCGTCAACTGATGCAAAATGCTGGTCGGGGCGATGCTGATGCGCAGGCGCAGATTTTTCTGGGCTTGGTCAAACGACTTGCTGCGGCTGGTTGCGATGCAGCCGCGATCACCTCGATCGGCGGGCATTTCTGTGTCAATGAATTGATCGCGCTTGCGCCGTTGCCAATCCTCAATGCCATTCCTGAGATTGCGGCCCGGATCCAACGCCAGGGCTACAAGACGGTCGGTCTGCTGGGGACCCGACGGGTCATGGAGACGCGGCTTTATGGTGGGCTTTCGTCGGCGTCGGTTGTGGTTCCCGAGGGAGATAGCCTCGATCAGGCGCATCAACACTATATCACCATGGCGCTCACGGGCCGAGTGAGCGAACTGCAGCGGACCGAATTGTTCGCGATTGGGCAGGGGCTGTGCCGCGATCAAGGTGCGGAGGTGGTGTTGCTGGCGGGTACGGATCTATTTTTAGCTTTTGATGGCCGGCCGTGTGGATTTCCGGTGTTGGATTGTGCGGATATCCATATGGACGCGCTGCACAGAGCAGCGATCGGGGGACAGGCCTGACAACGGCCAGTCACTTTGTCTTCGACGAGAGGACTTTCAGTGCATCGCGAATGATGTCCTTGTGGTCGAACGCCAGCGCCTGCTGCTTCCAATCTGCCACCCACGCAACAGCTGATGCGTCGTCGCCGGCGACGGCTTTAGCGGTGCCAACTTTCGCCGCGTAGGCAATCGAAACAGTTGCGCCGCGGGGGTCGCGGCCGGGCACTGAATAGATGCCGACCAGTTTCGGGCGCCGGATGGTGAGATTGGTTTCTTCCAGAACTTCGCGCAGGCAGGCGCCTTCGACCGTCTCGTTCAAATCGACAAAGCCGCCAGGCAAGGCGTAGTGTCCCTTGAAGGGCATCTGTCCGCGCTTGATGAGCAGCACACGGCCCTTGCGGTCCATGATCACGCAATCGACAGTCAACAGTGGTGTTACAGGTTTGGCCATGAATCGGAGTTTAGCGCGTTCCGGTTAACGTCTGGTTGGCCCGCTTTGTTCTTGGCCTTCAATCACTTTCCTGGTGTGGTTCCGATAGTGCCTTGGCCGCGATGGCATATCCAAAACCGGCGCGGGCGAGCGTGCGCAGATCTTTATTTCTGGTTTCAGGCGTGGCTCCACCTCGACGCCAGGCGCCTAACCGTTTCCGCTCGGCAAAGCGGCGGGCTTGGACCAATTCATCAAGTTCGGGATCAATCGCGGCTTCGGTTTTTTCGCCGACGATGCCTTTTTGGCGTAGACCCAAAACGATGCGTTTTTTGGAGAAGCCCTTGCGCATGAGTGAAGCGGCACGCACCTCTGCAAACTTGGCATCGTTGAGCAGCCCCAGCTTCACCAACTCAGACACGGTTGCCTCGATCAGAGTTTTGGCTTCGCCGTCGAGTGCACGCACATCCAATCGCCGCTGCGCACGCCGCTCCAAGGTTCGGCGCAGCATCGATTCGCTGGCCGCACGGCTGGAAAGATAGCGCATCGCCGCATTTCGCAGATATGACGCGGTGACAGGCTGAGGGCCTGCGAATTTGCTGTTCGACTGTCGTCGCCGATTTTGCACGTGCTCGTCGAACTCCCGCCTTGCCAAGATGATGGCGCACCGTACGCGTTGTCGGCCGATGTTTCCCGATTTACGAGCGTTGCGGGCGATATTTCTGACCGACAATTATATTCCGTGGGAGGTCGGAATACTAACGAACGGTCAACACATTATCCTCGATAATCCCATATCCCGAAGAAAAAAAATTTCGGAGATTTGGGGCTTAGGATGACGTCGACTTTGCTGATTGACGACGACGGTAAGGCGTGGCCTGAGCATCATCCGGGTCTGCCTCGTCGCATTGGTACGCGCCGGTCCGGTGCCGATTTTGTCGACTACGTCTTGCGAAATCTTGGTTTCATCCAGTTAAAGCCGGCATCGGGTGCCGCGAGGGTGGCGTTCAATCATCACCTTGTTGCGCCCCGGGCGATGGCGGGTTTGTACGAATGGCTCTGTGATCAACCGGATATCCGGCTCGTTGTTGAAGCTGTTGGAGACTCAACACCCACAGTTCTGCTGGCGACGCGCCGCGACATTTTCGGGTATCTGGGGCGGGTGTGTGACCAACAAGAGCGGAGGCCGGATTTTATCCGGACCCCGATCACTGCGCAGCAGTGTGGTTTGGCCCAACAGATTGACACGGCCGTCGAGATCATACGGGCGGGGATAGAGCCGGCGCAGCAAGCGCTGCATCTGGACAGCCTGTTTGACGGGCGCGGCGTCTTGTCTGAACTCGATCCTGAGGTTGGCCAGTATCGGATCAGTTATTCCGGGTCGCGGCTCAATCGGATCGTGCCCGGATTTACCGCGCATTGTCAGGGGCTTTTTTTCGGTGAGGTGCATCCTGGACCATATGGGGTCTGGCTGACTGACCGGCTCGGCGAGGTGCGGGACACGAATGCGCGTTCGGTGGATTTCGTCGAAGCGGTCCTGCAGTTTAAAAGTCGTCAGCCGAAGCGGTATTTTTACGAAAGTTTGCATATCCCGCTAACCCTTTCGAGTGGCCGCAGGCAGGTGATCGCGGTCACGACTGTTGTCTGATGAGGTCGTCAGCGGGATCGAGACGGCCGCAGCAACTTGTTCCGCCAAGTGCGGATGGGAAGACCAAAACACCATGCCTGAATAGTTGGTCTGGCCATCGATGATGAGTCGGAAACCGTCGCCGCAATGGGCAAGGCCGTAGGATCG
Source organism: Hyphomicrobiaceae bacterium (assembly GCA_043719045.1). GTDB lineage: Bacteria > Pseudomonadota > Alphaproteobacteria > Rhizobiales > Hyphomicrobiaceae > JABFRJ01. The sequence goes on from JAYSUN010000457.1 coordinate 3,612, forward strand.
GGCGACTTGCGGACGTGCCAACTTTGCTTTTGCGATGAGCATTTCGAAGTCGAATTGCCACTGCGACAAAGCATAGGCGCGCGGTACAAGGACGATGATTTGGGCGAGGCCGCTCCCGCGCAGTTTGGGGTGAATCCATTGTGCGCCTGACAGGATCAGACGGCCGGTCAGTTGATCGCCGACGTCGGCTGGCAAATGGCATTGCGAGTTCAAGCGATGCCGTGGCGCTTGCTCGCCATACATGAAATCCAGGCTGGCGATGGATTGCGTCAGAGTTTGGGTGCCGAGGTCAAAATAGCGGACGCCGCAGGTGCCCACGGGCTCTCCCGTGGCTGTGTAGGCTGCGAAGATTGCTGCAGCACCCGTTTTGAATTCGGAATCGCGATTGTTGAATTGTGGGCCAATGGACTCCCATGTCTCGCGATTGGCGTCGAAAATATCGAGTAAGGTCGTGGGGCTGATCGCCTGAAGGGTCAGGCCCATGTCGGCCAGCCGTGTCTCGGTTTGCAGGAAGTAGCGGCCGAGCACCTGCACATCGCCGCATTGGATCTGGATCTGATCGACAAATGAGCGGGCTCTGAAAGGGGCAGTGGTTGTTTTCAAGGCGTGCAACATCGGCAACCTCCGCGTGGTGAGGTGTTTAGTCTGCGCCACAACCGGAAGGTTAAGATAGGGGGCGTTCTGCAAAATGGGGTGATGTGGCGGAATTACACCTAAAAGCTGTAGCAGTTGGGACTCGGCTTCGTGTCGTGGTGGTTGGAGCTAGAGGTTCCGCTACGCCGCCAAGGGTGCCGAACAGTTTTCAATAACCTCGCGAATCCGATCGGCGGGGACGGGCCGACTGAAAAGGTAGCCTTGGACTTGCGTGCAGCCGGCGGCGATGACGCGCGCCAAATGGTCGGGCGTTTCGACGCCTTCGGCAACCGCAATCATATTGAGGCTGCGGGCCAGGGATGCGACGGCGCGGACAATGGCAACGCACTCGGTTTGGTTCGGCAAATCACGGACGAACATCTGGTCAATCTTGATCTTGTCGAACGGAAAACGCCGGAGATAACTCAGTGAGGCATAACCGGTGCCGAAGTCATCAAGCGCGATGCGGACTCCCATCGTGCGAATCTCGAGCAACGTTTCGCGCGTGGTTGGTTGATCACTGAGAAGGAGCGTTTCGGTGACTTCGAGTTCGAGGCGATTTGGTCCGAGCCCCGTCGCTGCGAGGCAGTGCCGGACGTCTGCCGCGAGGGTTCCGGATTGCACCTGCACTGCCGATAGATTGACGGCAATGCCGACGTGCTCGGGCCATGACGCGGCCTCACGGCAGGCTTGCTCCATGGCCCATCGCCCAATCGGTACGATCAACCCGGTCGTTTCTGCGTAGGGAATGAAATCCAGCGGAAGCACAAGGCCACGGACGGGATGGCGCCAACGCAGAAGGGCTTCGCAGGATGCGACCCGCCGTGTGGCCAGATCGAGGATCGGTTGATAGAAGAGCTCGAACTCGCCACGTTCCAGCGCATTCTTCAGGTCGTCTTCCAGAGTCCGCTCAGCCAAAGCTGCATCTTTCAGGGACGGGGTAAACAGCGTTGCTGCGCCCCGTCCCTGGTCTTTTGAATGATAGAGAGCCAAATCCGCATTACCAAACAACAGGCTGGCTGTGTTGCCATCGTGAGGCGCACGGGCAATCCCTATGCTGGCGCCGATCGAGACTGTCGTTCCGTGGATCGTGTAGGGTTGGCTCAGCCCGGCAATGACGCGCGTGGCCATCCGTTGTGATGCTGCGGGCGAAGTGGCGCCGTCCTGGATGATGGCAAATTCATCGCCGCCCAATCTGGCCACGAGATCATGGGCGCGGGTCAGCGTGTGGAGGCGTTTGGCGACCAATTCGAGCAGGGCGTCGCCGGCTGGGTGGCCGAGCGTATCGTTGACTTGTTTGAATCTGTCGAGATCAATGATCATCAAGGCAAATGGTTTGGATTGATGTTGTGTGGCGGTGCAACGGCGCTCGAGTTCTTCGCGGAACATCAAGCGATTTGATAAACCGGTGAGAGTGTCATGACGTGCGAGTCGCGCGATATTCTGTTCGGCCTCGCGTTGTTGCGTTACGTCTTCATGGACTGCCACCCACCCACCGCTGGCCAGCGGTTGAATGGCGATGGCAATGATGCGGCCGTCGACCATGGTCTGTTGCGCTGAAGCAGACGTTTGGCTGGCGACGAGTGATTGAATGGTTGTCGGCGCGTGTTTTCCATCCGTGCTCGTGACTTCGGTCTTGGCGGTTCGAAGTGATCGATTCGCGAAGATGCTTGCCGCCAATGTGCCGCGTGCGGTCAATTCGGGTGGCAGGCCGTACATTGTGCGGTAGCTGTCGTTACATAAAACCAAACGGTGTTGTGCATCGAACATCGATAGCCCGCGGGCCATGTTTTGCAGTGCAATGTCGAGCCAGCCGTTGATCTGTTCGATTTCACCGCGTTGATGGGCCAATGCGAGGGCGTTGTCTTTAAAGACTTGTACTGCGCGTGCCATGGCGCCGATTTCGTCAACGTCGGTGAGTGATGGGACAGCATGGTCGGTGTCGTTGCGGGCGAGCCGATGCATGGCCCACCAGAGTGACTTCAGCCGCCGTGCAGCATTGCCGAGAATGATCAGGCCGACTGGGCCGAGGAGTGCGAGTGCGATGATGACGGCTGCTGCTCCCCAATTGACCAACGCGTGGGCGTTTTTGTTCAATTGATCGACCATGGTGTCTGCGGCGGTAATCTGCCGGGTTCGGATGCTGCTGATCGCGGATTGAATTTTGATGGCTGTCAATTGGTAGAGATCGACAGTCTCCTGGGCTTTGTCTTGCGCAAAGTTCTCGGCAAAGTAGAGCACTTGCGTTGCTTGGTCGGTCAGTACCGTCAAGCTGCTGACGATCATTTGCGTTGCAGCGTCAGCCTGAAAGGCACACAGGGCCGCGATCCGCATCTCAATGCGCTTCAACTCGGCGCGCCCGTTGGCGATGTGCTCGCGACTAACCTCAGCCGGCGCTGCTTCGACGATGCGGCGATGTTGTTCAACCAGGATTTCCAGCTCCGAGGCTTTGACAATGCCGTCCAGCCCGGCGCTCGAAAGATGTTGCGCTGCAGATGCGGTCGCTTGTGCGAAATGCAAGCCGGCATAAGCGAGGGCGACGATCGAGACGACGGCAATGACCAGAATGCCATAGAGCTTGAACGCGAGACTCTGCGTCATGAATGGTGCGCGATGCATGGGTTGGATGACCTAGAATAGACGTTCGGCTGCGATAGTTCGCGTGGTTTCGATGACGCGACGGGCGCGGGTCGACGGTGGACCCAGGCTGATGAGATTGAGGACCTGCTCAACCGGGCCATCGGTTTCGAGTTGGTGCAGGCCAGCTTGGAGTGCGAGGTGCGGTTGCGTGATGCCAATTGCGCCAGGCTCTTGGGCCACCACTTTCGGTACCTGCTTCGGGGTGTCGACTCGGGCGGCATTCGGGGCTGCGATGTCCTGGCCGGCCAGGAGTTGGAGTTGCGCTGAAAGGGTCACGCCACCGCCTTCGCGAACCAGCACCAGTTTGATCGGAACAGCCGCTCCGCCAAAGGTCTGCCAATTGGTGATTTGCCCAGTCAGGATGCGCCGAATTTCATCAAGGGTCAGTCGCTTGATCGGGTTGTCCGGATGGACCACGAAGGACACAACCGAGCGCGAGACCTCAAAACTCTGCAAATCATTGAAGGGAAGTGACGGATGCGTGCGGCGAAGCAAATGAATCTCGGTCCCCAATGGTGCCGAGCTCATCGCGAGATCGGCTCGGCCCTCGAGCAACGCGGCCAAGCCGTTGATGGATTTATTGGGCACGATGGTCAGGACGACGCCTGAGCGTTGGGTGATCATCTCTTGATAGGGCTCCATCAAGCGCGCGGCAAAGGTCGTCGATCCCTGGATGACCAGTGGCTGGTCCGCCTGGGCCGCCGGGGACAGCACGGTGGCCAAGCTTGCGAAAACGAAACGGCAAATGGCAGACAGCATGGCGATGATCCTGGAGCGAACGGGTGGTTCTGCGGGGACGTTGACTCCAAAGAAAATACATCTTTAAGTTGCTTAAAGATACATAACACTCACAACTAAATAGAGAATAAATTTCTCTGATACACCTTTTGGTAGATTTGATTCGATTTTGGATGTGAGCTGACGGCGGAGTGTAGACGGTTGACGGCGCATTGTTTGTCAGCGTCGAACCCGCTTTGGGTCAGGCATTGCTTGAAGGCTGCTCACATGTTTGCGTTGGTTACCTGGCACTTGTCTTGGCTCAATGTTTCGAATGCCGCCGCCGCGCTGATTTTGGGTCTCGCGCCGCTGCTGTTGCGGCCATAGAAGGGCTGGCGTCGTGTGATAGGAACAGTGGCGCAACAAGGTGCCACAGGATGCAACAACTGATACAATGGCGCGTGCTCCGATTGATCGGCGCGGTTGGTCGATCCTTGATCGGCTGTGTGGTCGTTGGATCGCAGGCTGGATACGCTGCTGACTCAGGTGATCGTGCCGCTTTGCAAGCCGCCTGTTTTGCACCGTCAGTCCTGGCTTCAAATCTGGACGAGAAGGTCCCGCGGCGTCTGTTCCGCCCGCAATCGGTGCGCATCCCTGAACCTGGAGCTGCTCAGGCGCCGCCGGTGGCTGCGCCTTTGCGCGGGTCCATTCGCCGGGTCGAGTTGCCGACGGGCAGTCGCAAGCTGATTTCACTGACGTTTGATTTCTGCGAGCAATCCCACGAAGTCGCTGGTTATGACGGTGAGATCATCGACATCCTGCGTCGGGAGCGCGTGAAGGCGACACTCTTCATGGGCGGCAAGTGGATGGTTTCGCACGGCGCGCGCACACAACAATTGATGGCCGATCCGCTGTTCGAGATCGGCACGCACGGTTGGGTGCACCGTAACGTGCGAGGTCTGGCTGGAGTCGAGCTGATCAAAGAGATTGCGGCGCCGACTGGTGCATATCGGGCAGCTCGTGCGCAGTTGGCCGCAGCTCAGTGCGCGGTTCCGCACAAGGCCGCTGTGTCTGCCATTCCAGAGCACGTGCGTTTGTATCGATTTCCGTTTGGGGCTTGTCATGCCGAGAGTATGGCAGCGGTCAATGATGCAGGGTTGCTCGCGATTCAATGGGATGTGTCAACTGGTGATCCGTCACCAGCGACATCGGCGCGCGAAATCGCCAGTGCCATGATCCGCCATGCAAAGCCCGGCTCGATCATCATTGCGCATGCGAATGGCCGCGGTTTTCACACGGCTGAAGCCTTGCCCGAGGCCATCAAAGGGTTGCGAGCCAAGGGTTATGAGTTCGTTACTGTCACCGAACTTGTTGCGGCCGGTAAACCCGTCATCGCAGCCACGTGCTATGATTCACGACCCGGCGACACCGATAAGTATGATCGGTTTTTCGCGCGCTGATCGGGGTTACTCCGGAGTGTCACGTTCGGCGGCTTTGAGGGTTCGTGCCAGTGCGATCACCGCAGCTAATGAAAACAGCGCACAGGCGACGGCAAACCACACGGCAGAGGTTGAGCCGATGCGGCTGATCAGGGTTGCAAAGATGATCGGCGCGATGGCATTGGCGAGGTTCTGTGGCAGCGCCAATCGGCCCATGGTTGCGCCAAAAGTTTTCAAGCCGAACAAGCGCAAGGGCAGCATGTTGCGTGCGATCACAAACAGCCCGTGGCCCAGTCCATAGCAAATTGCCATGAGCGTCGCCGCCGTAACGCTCGCGCCGCTGATCAGGAAGATGGCAAAGCCAATTGGGGCTAAAGCCACCGATACCAAGCCAGTGACGATGATTGGATAGCGCCCGGCAAGGATCAGCTCACCGACCCGAGCTATGGCCTGCGACGGCCCTGAAAAAACCCACACACCAATGGCTGCATTCAAGGAGAGGCCGAAGCCGCGCAACAGGTCGACGGCTTGGAGGTTGAATCCCCAAACCAGCATGCCCTCCAGGCAACTCCATACCACCAGCAGCCAAAATGCCCGCTCGCGCAGCCGTTCCGGGACAACGCCCTCCCATGGAGCATCAGATGACGGCGTTTCAGACCGTCGTTCGGGTCGACCGTGCGGCAAGATCAGAAGATGGATTGGCAACGCCACCACGAGGTGCATGCCGGCAAAGACCAAGAGTGTCAGGCGCCACCCGAGCTGGGCATCGAGCCATGCGGTGATCGGTAGGAACATGGCCGAAGTGACGCCGCCGATGATGGTCAAGCCCGTGACGGCGCGACGAGCATGCGATCCGGCGATTTGAACGATCGCAGGTACGGCTGCATTGGTCAGCGACAATGGAACCGCAACGCCAAAGACGGCCCATGCTAGCCAGTATAGGATGGGCCCCTGGGATAACGACATCAACAGCAGCGCAAGTGCCGCCGCCAACGAACCCGCAGCCATATGCATTCGGGGACCGTTCTGGTCGAGCATCCGGCCGAAGCGCGGCGACAAGACTGCGCTGACCACCAGCATGACGGAAATGCCGGCAAAGACTGCTTCTCGTGACATGGCGAGATCGGCACCGAAACGCGAGCCCAGAACCGCGATGGCTGAAAATGTTGTACCCCAGCCAATGATCTGAGTGAGACCCAGACCCACTACGGCTGGCAAAATCCGCACCGGTTGTGCTGGCTGCGCGATGCGTGGCGAGTTCGTAATGTCTGACTTACTCACGTCATTCACTCTGTCGCCAGCTTTCACTTTATTCCAGCTGCCACTGGGCTCGATGCTTTGCTCGTACTCTGTGCTGGCATCAAAGGGGGTGCGATAGCAGATCTGCGAGGGTGATATCAGGTATGCACCAACAGCCGAACAGTCACTTCGACGGTTACCATGAGCTTGTGCAACTCTGCCAAAGCCTCTCGCCCCG
>JAYSUN010000458.1:0-3675 GCA_043719045.1 Hyphomicrobiaceae bacterium
CCAAGGGCTTCGTCTTTTGGCAATATCTGCTTGTGGCCGGGGTTTTAACGGGTACCATCGGCGCCATTGTCGGGTTTCCGGCCCTGCGCCTCCACGGCATCTATCTGCTGATCGCCACCATTTCATTTGGCTTTATCGTCGAGGAGATCTTGGCGCGCTGGGAAAGCGTCACCCACGGCAACGAAGGCATGAGGGTGCGCGCCTTGGATCTGTTCGGCACCACCGTTTCGCGTGACAGCAACGCCTTCTATTACCTCAGTCTCGCGATCCTGATTGTCGTCATGATCGGCGCGCTCAATTTGATGCGTTCACCAACCGGCCGCGCCTTTATCGCGATCCGTGACAGCGAAACCGCGGCCAAGAGCATGGGCATCAATCTGGCCGCCTACAAAGTCAAAGCCTTCGCGGTGTCGGCTGCGATCACGGGCCTCGCGGGTGCGCTCTACGCGCACAAGATGAGCTTCATCAGCCCGGAAATGTTCACCTTGCTGCTCTCCATCGAGTTCATCATGGTGGTCATCATCGGCGGCGCGATCGGTTTGCACGGGGCGGTCTTGGGCGCCATCTTTATCGTCATGATTGATCCGTTGCTGACGGCCATCAAAGACGATTTACCCGGTATCATGGCGGGAGCGGTCAGCACATTCGGGGCCAGCAAGGACACGGTGAGCCGCGTCAAGGACACGGTCGCCGCGGTCGGCTCGGCCGCGGGCCTGAAGGGGGCGATCTACGGCTTGATCATCGTCTTGTTCATCCTCTTTGAACCTTACGGCCTTTACGGCCGCTGGCTCAAAATCAAACTCTTCTTTCAGATGTTCCCGATGTACAAAAAAGCGACGTTTAAACGTCAGAAAACCTACGTCAAAACGGAGCGCAACCGATGACCGATGCTGCTCTCGCAAATCAACACAGTCAGGCTGTGCCGGCCACTGCGCCGCTGTTTAAGGTTGACAACATCTGCTTGCAGTTTGGCGGCTTGAAAGCCGTCGACAACGTTTCGTTCGAAGTTCAGAAGGGCGAAATCTTCACCATCATCGGCCCCAATGGCGCTGGTAAAACCTCGATCTTCAATCTGATCTCACGACTGTATGAGCCGACCTCGGGCAAACTCTGGTTTGAAGGCGTCGACATTACGCACGTGCCGCCGCACAAGATTGCCGCGATGGGGATTGCGCGGACGTTTCAGAACATCGAGCTGTTCGAGAACGCGACACTCCTGCAAAACCTATTGGTCGGCCGCCACTGCCACTCGAAGACGCAGTTGTGGCAAGAGATCTTGTTCCTGCCCAATGTCAGAACCGCCGAACGCGCGCATCGCAAAATGGTCGAAGAAGTCATCGAGTTCCTGGATTTGCAGGTCTACCGGGATAAGCTCATCGCGGGCCTCCCCTACGGTGTCCGCAAGGTCACCGAAGTTGCGCGAGCGTTGTGCTCCGAGCCCAAGTTGATCCTGCTGGATGAGCCGTCCTCCGGCCTCAACGTCGAAGAGACCAATGATATGTCATTCTGGATCCGTGATATCCGCCGCGAACTCGGCATCACCGTCCTGATGGTTGAACACGACATGAGCCTCGTCAACCGCGTCTCCGACCGCGTGCTCGCCCTTAACTACGGGAAGGTGATGGCCACCGGCACGCCCGGCGAAGTCCAAAAGCATCCAGATGTTATTGCTGCTTACCTGGGGGCGTGAGGTTGATGACAGCCAGTGATCCGGGGACCGTCAACCCGCTGCAAGACGGCACGCGCAACGGCATAAATCCAAGGCGTCGGGTTGCCGCTCTTGGGCGTCGTCGCTCTGAACCACGAATGGATCGGCACATCACACGGGGCATGCTGCAGTTCTCGACTGTCCGCCCCCCGTGGGTCCCGGCCGCCACCGGGATGACGGGCCGCAGGATCATCCCCCCCTTTCGTCATTCCGGCGCAGGCCGGGACCCACGCCAGGTTAGATTCACCGCTCCTATCTGGGGCTCCGTTGACACGGAAGTGCGCATGCCGGTTTTGATGGGTCGTGCGGCTAAAGTACCGTGCACGTATATTGTAGCGTCTAAGCGAGACGGCGTTTTGTATACCGGTGTCACCAGTGATCTTTGGGGTCGCATGGCCGATCACACTGACGGGAACTTCAAAGGCTTTACCAAAACCTACGCTGTGAAAACGCTCGTCTACTACGAGATGCACCCAACCATGGATGAGGCCATCCTGCGTGAGAAACGCATCAAAGAATGGCAGCGGGCCTGGAAAATTCGTCTCATCAACGGATTTAATCCGGAGTGGTCAAATCTTTACGATCACGCCGACGGTCAGATTCTCGATAGTCCGGTCGATCAGGCGCGGGAGCGTGGGGCATGATGATTCGAATGATCACTGTCGGCTCTTCGTGGGTCCCGGCCGCCGCCGGGATGACGGGTTGCGCGGGTGGTGCTGTTCGCTTCGCTGTCTGCAAGCCGCACTCTTGGCTGCGACGCTTTCGTTGCCGCTTAGATCACCCCTTTCGTCATCCCGGCGCAGGCCGGGACCCACGCCACGGCAATGTCAGCCGGACCTTGGAGGTATACCTATGACCACGGCAATCGCAGATACTGCGACCACTCCGATAGCCGCGGCAAAGGCACCGCCGATCCTCAAAGTCCAAAACATCGAGAGCTATTACGGGCCGATCATGGCCATCCGTGGCGTCTCGATCGAGGTGCCGCGTGGGGCCATCGTCGCGGTACTCGGCGCCAATGGGGCGGGCAAGACCACCATCCTGAAAACCATCTCGGGTGTGCTCGATCCGCTGAAAGGCACGGTCGAATTCGAGGGCAAGCCCATTACCCGGATGGACGCCGACAAGATTGTGCGCCTTGGGCTCGGCCACGTGCCTGAGGGGCGCGAAGTGTTTCCCTTTCTGACGGTCGCTGAAAATCTTCAAATGGGGGCCTACCTGCGCAGCGACCGGAAAGGCGTCGCCGAGGATCTCGACCGCGTGTACGGCTATTTTCCACGGCTGCGCGAGCGCCAGAGCCAACCGGCGGGGCAGCTCTCCGGTGGCGAACAGCAGATGCTGGCGTTGTCGCGCTGCCTGATGAACCGGCCAAAACTGATCCTGCTCGACGAGCCATCGCTGGGACTGTCACCGCTGTTGGTCAAAGAGATCTTTACCATCGTCAAGCGCGTCAATGCCGAGCAAGGCACCTCGATTTTGCTGGTCGAGCAGAACGCCAAAATGGCGCTGGAAGTGGCGCACTTTGGCTATGTGCTCGAAGTCGGCCGCGTGGTCATGGCCGACGCCTGTGACAAGCTGATGCAATCCAAAGACATTCAGGAATTCTACCTCGGCGGTCACGCCGGTGGTGCCGACGCCAACCCACGCGGCGAACGCCGCTGGAAAAATAAAAAGACGTGGCGGTAAAATCTGTCCCTCTCCCCTTGTGCTTGCAAGGGAAAAAGGCAAGCGCTCAATTGGAGAATTCTGCGGTGAACCAATCCGACATCGTTTCGACCACCATCGCCAAGAGCTTCATGCGCGCCGTCGAGCACTGGGGCGATGCCACGGCGCTGCGCGAAAAGGACATGGGCATTTGGAAGGCCAAGTCCTGGCGCGAGTGGCGGGACATATCGGTGCAGGTCGCGTATGCGCTGAACGCCTGTGGATTTAAGCCCGGCAGCGTGGCGTCGATCCTGTCAAACACC
>JAYSUN010000459.1:0-3671 GCA_043719045.1 Hyphomicrobiaceae bacterium
CGCACCGGCCAGAAACCCACCGCCGCCCGCCCCGCCTACGCCGCTCGGCCCAAAGCCGCGATCAAGCTGCTGCTGACTTCATGAATTGAATTGCCCTGACTGCGGAAAGGCAAGGCCATGGAAAACCCTTGCGCGCTGTCATCCATTTTGGAAAGAGCCGCATGAGGTCGCAGCAGCTGACACAGGCTCTACAGAAGGCCTTGGTCTGATGACAACGAGATGGTGAGCGATGCTGGATCTGCTGTTTGCCTATGGCTCATTGGTGTCGGCCCTGGGGCATCCAAAGGGGGACCGATTGCGTCGGGAGGCCAAGTTGCTCGGGCAGGCACGCCTCCAAGCGCGACTGTATCGCGTGTCCTGGTATCCGGGGATCGTGCTGAGTGAAAGTGTGGCCGATGTTGTGCAGGGCGAGATCTATCGCCTGCAAGATCCTGGCGTGGCATTGCAGTGGCTCGATGCTTACGAAGGTATCACGTTTGGGGCTGAGAGTGTGGCACCAGCGGACGAATACATCAGGCAAATTGCAACGGTCGTGGACGCCACCGGACAGCAGCTTATGGCGTGGGTCTATCTGTATCAACCCGACCCGACTGGTTTGCAGCGGGTCGCATCAGGTGTCTGGTTGGGCTGACGCGCGGACGTTGGTCGACAGTGCAGCTCAGCCGCCTGCAAGCATGCCAAAACATGGTCCGCATGGCTTGAACTCTGGGCCAAAAGCAAGACCAGCTTCGCCAGCATCAGGGACTCGCGCTCAACTCCGACGCGATCGATGGCAATCGCGAGGGCCTCATAGATGCGTTCAAGCTCTTCAAACGGCATCGCGTGTTGCGTGGTCATGAATTCTGGCCTCCCAAGGCTTTTGCCAGAGCGCCCGTGATGAGGCGCAGATCGACTATCGCGAAGAGTGCAGCAATGTGCAGATCAGGGCGGATCAGCACGGCAGCACTATTTCCAAAGGCATGGCTGATCTCGCGACCCGGATCCGTTTCCACTGTGATGTCCAGAATCTTGAAGCGGGGATCTTTCGCCTCAAGATCATCGATGGCGTCAGCGCAGAGGTGATGACCAAAGAGGAGGAGGGTGAAGCCGTCGCCAAGCAGATCGACCAAGTAATGACCCTCGCTGATGCGAACGCTTGGCACTGCGGCACCCGGCAACAGACCAGTGTCGTTGGCGTCCGCACTCAGCGTCAGCGGGCTTTCTGCGTAGCTGTAAGGCGTCATTTGCCTGGGATCGGCAAAGCGCTTGGCGAAGGCATGATCGACGGCGAGCGACAGGGCCGCCTCGCGCATGACCGTCCAACCCCGTGTGGGTGGCGTCATGAACCGCGTGCTCTTCGTCGCGTTGGCGAAGACGTCGAGGGTCGCACCACGGCGCTCGGGAGTGTAGCTATCGAGTAGCCCCAGCGGCGCTTGGCCGGCGAGGACATAGCCGAGTTTCCAGCCGATGTTGTATGCGTCCGCCAGTCCGTTATTCAAGCCGCGGACGCCAAAGATCGGCACGATGTGCGCGCTGTCGCCGATGAAAATAACTCGACCGTGCTTGTACTCGTCGAGGCAAAGTGTGTTCGCTGTGTAAATGCTCCACCACTCCAACTCCCACGGCCCGTTGTGTTTGATGTCAGACAAAATGGCCGCAACCCGGGACCGGATGTTGTCTTCACGGATGGCATCGGCCTCGCTCTCGCCGACCTTCAATTGATAATCGATACGCCAGATATTGTGTGGCTGCTTGTGCACCAGAACGGTACCGCCGGGATTGCTCGGCGGTTCGAAAAATGCCCGCCGCTCGGTCGGGAAATCATGCGCCATCCGCACGTCGGCAATGACGTAGTTGCCCGCATGGTTCTGGCCCTTCAGTCGGAGCCCCAACAAACTTCTGATCGTACTGCGCGCACCATCCGCAGCCAGCACATACCTCGCATCGATCGCGTAAGAGCCGTGCGGATTGGTGACGGTCAAACTTACATGATCCGTGTCCTGGGTCGCAGCCGTTACCTCGCTATCCCAGCGGATGTCGATCAGCGGTTGCTCGGCGCAAGCATCGAACAGAAACTGCTCGATGTACTGCTGCTGCAAATTGTACATCGGCAGAAATTTTTCATGGCGACTGTGCGGCATTTCAAAATTGTAGATCTCGGTATCGCCGAAATAGCTGCGCCCCCGCGTCCAGCCGAGCGCCGTTTTCAGGAACGGTTGGACTGCGCCCAAGCGATCCAGGATATGCATGCTGGGTCGCGCAATGCAGATTGCACGACTGCCATCGTTGAAGGTGGTTTTGCGATCGATAACAACGCTGTGTACACCATAACAGGCAAGCGTTAAAGCGGCTGTGATGCCGATCGGTCCGGCGCCAACGATGACGACCGGATGAGGCGCGCGCGCGCCGTCCTGTTCGGGCACACGCGCTGCTGCGAACGTCGGGTAATCAAAGTAGAGTGAGTCGAGTGGGCCTTTGCCTGCGGGTCTCATGCACAACCTTCAGACATTGCCGCGGTCCTCGCGCCAAAGACCGAGCTTTTCCTGCACGGCGCGGTCGGAAAAACTGAATAGTACCGCGTCATCCATGGCTTCATGAACCACCGCTTTCCAACTTGGTACAACGAACAAGTCCTTCGGTCCCCACTCGACAAGAGTGTCGCCAATTTTGGATTTGCCGCGACCTTCGACGCAGGTGAACAGCGTGGCGTCAGTCGAACGGTACCGTGCCGACGCGAAGCCTTTGGGCATCAATTGCAGGAAGGTGCCCATGGTTGGCATAGCGAAATCGCCGGTTACGGGGTTGATGTATTTCATCTTGAGGCCGTGACATGGATCCCAAGCTGATGTCTGTCGCATCTGCTCCAGTGCCTCGCGAGAGCGCGCATAAGGGTAGTTGAAGATCGGCGTGGTCGCGCCACGCCTGGCGTGATCAACCGGCAGCATGTTGGAACCATAGCGTGCGAGCGCGTCGCCCTGCGGCCGCGAAATCGGTTGTTCGTCGTCAACACCATGCTCCAGGAAGGATGCATCGAGGAATTGGACTAACGGGATGTCCAGTCCATCCAACCAGAACATGGGATTGGCTGTTTTATTGCCATGATCGTGCCAAGCGCCGGACGGTGTAATGACGAAGTCTCCGACCTCCATCGATGTCCGCTCGCCGTTCACGGCTGTGTAGGCACCCGAGCCCTCAAGGACGAACCGCAGGGCCGACTGGGTGTGTTTGTGTGCTGGTGCGACTTCTCCCGGCAAGACCATTTGAACGCCCGCATAGAGTGACGTTGTCACCTTCGATTGACCGCGCAAGCCTGGATTTTCCATCACCAGGACCCGGCGTTCGGCTTCCTTGGCCGTGATCAAACCGCCCGCCTCAATCATCGCCGCTCGGATATCGGCAAAGCGCCAGAGGAATGGCACGCAGGCGCTGCGTGGCTCAGCCGTCACGAGGGCACCGAGCACGGTCCACAGAGCCGTGAGGTTTTCCTTGTCGATCTTGGCATAGAAGGCGCGGCGTTCCGGTGTGTCGAAAGCTTGGGCGGACATGCATTCCTCCTGGTCGGCAATCGAGGTTAGCAAATGCTGCAGTCATTGACAGCTCAGATAAAGATAGTATGCTTACAGAAAGTGTGCTGTCAATGAATGTGGTGGCGCCGAGGGTCCAGTGCGATCCGAACAGCCTTCGAGTTGCAT
>JAYSUN010000460.1:0-10482 GCA_043719045.1 Hyphomicrobiaceae bacterium
GCGACAACGCCGCTGTTTCTTTTTGTCCTTCCAGCACCATCACGAACGGAATCACATTCGAAAAGAGCGTAAAGACAAAAAACGGCGCCCACGCCCGCCCGAACGGCGGCAACCGATGCCCCGACACCCGCGCGAGCGTCGTCAGAAACAGGCACGCAATCGCTAGTCGTCCGGCCGTAATCGTCAGGGGCGGAATTTCCGGGATAATCAACTTGTTGAATGTGTAAGCGCTGCCCCAGCAGACCGAACACAGCAGCAGCATGAGCCAATCGCGCGTGGCCATGCGAAAGCCAACCGCCGCACTCATGACGGCATCTCGGAACGCCGTGTCACCAGGCGGAAGATCCGCCCATCAATCACCACCAGGGCCAAGGCAATCAACATCGCACCCACCACCTGCTGCCCTGACATGCGGTCCCCGAGAAACAGCGCACCCAGCAAAATCGGCGTCAGCGGCAGGATGATCGTGACCAACATCGCATTGGTCGGCCCCGCCCGCCGCAACACGGTGAAATGGCACAACGAGGCGAACGCTGATCCAAACACGCCCATCGCAGCGATCGCCAACACGGCTTGTCCATCCGGCATCGGCAAGCTCCAAGGCTGATCAATGACAATCGTTGCGACCAGGGCAATAGCCAATGCAGCGACCATCTGGGCACAGGCAATCACAAATGGCGGATAGCCAGGAAAAAACCGCCGCGTCATCACATTGGCGCTGGCGTAACAGCATGCAGCCGACAACAGCAACGCGCCCGAACCAACGCTGATACTGGCACCACCTTGCGCCGCACCGATCAATACCGCGACACCTCCGACACCAACCAGAATGCCAGCGACGCGCCGCCACGAGAGATACTCCTCGGGCACAAACATTGGGGCGATGAACGCCGCAAACAAGGGTGCGGTAGCATTGAACACCGCAGCAATGCCGCCGGTCACCTCGCGCTGGGCGATAGCGATGAGGACAAAGGGAATGAGATTGTTGAACGCGGCCATCAGCAGCATTCGCACCCAGATTCCGCGTTCAGCCGGCAACCGCAGTTTGAGCCACCAGATCACCACCAGTAGAACCAGCGTCGCAGGCACCAGGCGCATCATACTCATCGTGATCGGTGGCACTGCGTTGCCGACCAATGCCACAAAAAAGAACGTCGATCCCCACAGCATGGATTGCAACGAAATCAGCCCATATTCAGCCAATCCCAGGCTGGGCGCAGGTGGGCTCTTCAATTGTGGAGAGCCAAGGCTTGTGGCCGGGAGCACGGGCAGCAGTTCCTCTTCAGCATTTTCCACCGAAGTGGCGTCCGGTTGACCGCAAAAATGCAACCAGCAAAGCGGCGCGAACGCTTGTCCGATTCACATCGGCTGGACAGCGATCGAGCGCCCAGCCCGGTCATTGAAACCGGACCACAATGATCGCCCGCTGTCCGTGTCCACGCTGTCCGTGTCCACGCTGTCCGTAACCTCGTTGTCTGTAACGATGCGCCGTGGCCTAACGCAATGCCTCCCAGGCGGCAGCTCATATGCCCGCACAGCATGGCATCGCGCCGTCACTCTGACCGGCCACTTTTCCAGAGCCCAAGAGGTCCACGGCCTCCTGCCCCGAATCGTCGAAATTGATCCATTGCGGCCGTCCTCGGATTGTTCTCCAAGCTTCCGCAGGTCGTTGGCAGCGGACGAGCCGATCTTGAAGAAGCGAGTCGCTTTTTTGTCCGGGCTGACCCCTTACACTGGCTCCTTCTGCCGGTACGCCACCTTCCGCGGCGCGCTCGTGATTTTCACGTCGACGCCCTGGCCTAACGCCGTCGCGTAGCTGACGAGCCGGTCAAGGCTGAAGTCGTCGAGGCGTCCGCGAAGCAGCTTGCTCACCTTCGGCTGATCGATGCCGAGCGCTTTGGCCGCTTCGGCTTGCGTCATGCCTGCCTTCTGGATGTGGCAGGAAATGGCAGCCGCGACCTTCGCCTTCAGTAGGTCAACCGGGCTCATGGTGGTGCCGATTTCCTCAAACGCCGTTTTCACCGGGGCCTTGGTCATGGTGATTACTCTGTGTCCTTGCTCATTTGCTCTGCCAGCTTCAGGCGCGACTTGATATGGTCCATGTCAGCTTGCGGCGTGGCGATGCCGCGTTTGGACTTCTTCTGAAAGACGTGAAGCACGTAGACGGCATCTGCCAGCTTCACGGTGTAGACCGCGCGGTAGGTGTCACCGTCCAAGTCTTCGACGACTTCAACAACGCCAGCGCCCTTGAAACCCTTCAGCGGCCTCGCATGGTAGCTCTTGCTGCCGAGCTGCGCCTCAAACAGCGCGAAGCCGATATCCTTCTGTGCCTGCGCCGGAAGTGACCGAAGATCATCCAGCGATGAGGCGACGAACCGAAGAGGCTTCATTCGCTGAAGACCCTTTTTATATGTCAATATTGGCATTTATACGCACTCCAGTCAAGGCCGGAAAGCGAAAGTCGGAAAGCGAAAGCGGCCACCCTTTCGGGTAACAGCCGGTGTGCACGTTCGGTGCCCGGGTTTCGTTTGGGCGGCCTACTTGACAGCGCTTGCGCTGGTCAGAGCCGCGCTGCGTTGATCGCCGATGACGTTTGCGGCGCGATGCAACGGGTCTGCGACCCCTTGAGCCGAAACATTCAATCGTGCGAATGTCAGCCGAACTGACAACCCAGCCGGCTGCAATAAAGCCGCTCAGGAGTGATCCCATGGCGGCCCTCAAAGATCTGCTGGTCCAATCCGGCCCCACGGGTCTCGCCGTAGCCGGCCTGTTGATCGGCGGTGCTTTCGGCTTCATCGTCTATCGCACCAACTTTTGTACCATGGGCTCGATCTCGGACTTCATGACCTTTGCGGACTGGCGCCGTTTCCGCAGCTGGGTTCTGGCAGCCGTCACCACCCTGATCAGCGCGCAACTCCTGCACGCCACAGGCGTCGTCGATCTCAAGCAATCCATGTACTTGTCGCCCACTCTCAACTGGTTCGGCCACATCGTCGGTGGCTTGATGTTCGGCTTCGGCATGGTCCTCGCCGGCGGCTGCGCCAGCAAAAACTTGGCCCGCGCCGGCGGCGGCGATCTCCGCGCGCTGGTCACTCTCCTCATGATCGGCATTTCAGCTTACATGGCCATTGGCGGCATTCTCGGGCCAGTCCGCGCGATGCTTGAGCAGGTGACGGCGGTTGACCTCAAACGCTTCGGCCTGGCAACGCAGAGTTTGGTCGAGGTCTGGTTCACAGCCCCAAAATCGATCCACAATCTGATGGTCACGGCAGCAGTCGGTGGCGCAGCACTGGTCTTTTGCTTCAAAGACGCGGCTTTCCGCACCTCCCGGATTCACATCCTTGCAGGTCTAGGCGTCGGTCTCTGCGCAGCCGCCGGCTGGGCTGTCACCGGGCTCGCTTTCGACGAAATGGCAAGCAAACCGACAGCGCCGATCTCGCTGACCTACGTCCGCCCGACCGGCGACGCGCTTGAATGGCTGATGCGCTTTACGGCTGGCCGGATCCCCGGCTTCGGCGTCGCGACCGTTTTCGGCGCACTCATCGGCGCGTTTGCCGCGGCCAAAAGCATGGGGCGCTTCAAACTGACCACGTTCTCCGATGCCGCCGATACGCGCCGCAATCTTGGCGGTGCCATCCTGATGGGGGTTGGCGGCGTCCTGGCGCTGGGTTGCACCGTCGGTCAAGGCATCACTGGCGTTTCCACGTTGGCACTCGGCTCGTTTCTGACCTTCGCGGCCATCGTCATCGGCGGTATGCAGGGCATGAGACATATCGAACGCGTGCTGCTCGCCGAGGTCTGATACCAAACCGCATAGGCACCGATTGCGAGTTCTGCGATGTGCGCGCGACCGTCCGTCGCCGCCACCCTGTGTATACGGGCATTCCCGATCAGCTTCCCCCTTCCCTTTCGTGCTGCGGTGCACTACAGGGGCGCTTTAATGACCAAACGCACAGACATTCACTCCATCCTCATCATTGGCGCGGGCCCCATCGTGATTGGGCAAGCGTGCGAGTTCGACTACTCGGGGACCCAAGCCTGCAAGGCTCTGCGGGCCGAGGGCTATCGGATTGTTCTGGTCAATTCCAATCCCGCCACGATCATGACCGACCCGGACCTGGCCGATGCCACGTACATCGAGCCGATCACGCCCGAAATCGTCGCCAAGATCATCGAAAAAGAACGCACGGAACGCCCCGACGAAAAGCTCGTGTGCTTGCCGACCATGGGTGGCCAGACCGCTCTGAACACAGCCCTCGCACTCGCCAAGGACGGCACGCTCGAGAAGTGGGATGTCGAGCTGATCGGTGCCGACGCGGATGCGATTGACAAGGCCGAGGACCGCCAGCGCTTCCGCGAGGCCATGACCAAGATTGGCCTCGAAACCCCCAAATCTCATATGGCGCATACGCGCCAGGAAGCCGCTGAAGCATTGGCGATCGTTGGGCTGCCGGCCATCATCCGGCCATCGTTTACGATGGGCGGCACCGGTGGCGGCATCGCCTACAATCGCCAGGAATTCTTCGAGATCATCGAACGCGGCCTGGATGCTTCGCCGACGTCGCAGGTGCTGGTCGAGGAAAGTGTCCTCGGCTGGAAAGAGTTCGAGATGGAGGTCGTGCGCGACAAGGCGGACAACTGCATCATCGTCTGTTCCATTGAAAACATCGATCCAATGGGCGTCCACACGGGCGACTCGATAACCGTCGCGCCAGCACTGACCTTGACCGACAAGGAATACCAGATCATGCGCAACGCCTCGCTGGCGGTGTTACGTGAAATCGGCGTCGAAACGGGTGGCTCAAACGTCCAGTTCGCGGTCAATCCGGCAGACGGTCGTTTGGTCGTCATCGAGATGAACCCACGCGTCTCGCGCTCATCCGCTTTAGCCTCAAAAGCCACCGGCTTCCCGATTGCCAAGGTCGCGGCCAAACTCGCCGTCGGCTTTACGCTTGACGAGATCGAAAACGATATCACTGGCGGAGCCACGCCAGCCTCGTTCGAGCCGACGATCGACTACGTCGTCACCAAAATACCGCGCTTTGCGTTTGAGAAATTTCCTGGCGCGGACACCACACTCACCACGTCCATGAAGTCCGTCGGCGAAGTGATGGCCATCGGCCGGACCTTCCATGAGAGCCTGCAAAAAGCCTTGCGCGGCTTGGAAACGGGGCTCAGCGGCTTCGATGAAATTGCCTTCGAGGGCCTGGGCCAGGGCGACGACAAGAATGTCATTCGCGCAGCTCTGGCGACGCCGACACCAGACCGCCTGCTCAAGGTGGCGCAAGCCATGCGCATGGGGGTGCCTCATGACGAAATTCACGCCTACTGCAAAATCGATCCGTGGTTTCTGGCCCGCATGCAGGAGATCATCGACACGGAAGCCCGTGTTGTAGCTCACGGCTTACCCCGCACCGCTGGACCGTTGCGCGCCCTGAAGGCAATGGGTTTTTCCGACGCACGCTTGGCAAAACTCGCAAAGACCACGGCGCTTGCCGTCATGTCCGCCCGCCACGATCTTGGTGTCCGCCCGGTCTACAAGCGCATCGACACATGCGCCGCCGAATTTGCCTCACCAACCGCCTACATGTACTCGACGTACGAGCGGGAACTCTCTCCCAGCGTCGTTGGCGGCCGGCTCCCCACAGGGGTGTCGCCAACGACAACTACAAGCGATGAATCCCGCCCCACCGACAAACTGAAAATTATGATCCTCGGCGGCGGTCCCAATCGCATCGGCCAAGGCATCGAGTTCGACTATTGCTGCTGTCATGCCTGTTTTGCGCTGACCAAAGCGGGTTACGAAACCATCATGGTCAACTGCAATCCCGAGACCGTCTCGACCGACTACGATACGTCCGACCGCCTCTACTTCGAACCGTTGACCGCCGAAGATGTCCTCGAAATCATCAAAACCGAGCAGACCAACGGCACACTCAAGGGCGTGATCGTCCAATTCGGTGGTCAAACCCCGCTGAAGCTTGCCGAAGCTTTGGAGGCGGCTGGCGTGCCAATTCTCGGCACCTCGCCGGATGCCATCGATCTCGCCGAGGATCGCGATCGCTTCAAAGCCCTGATCGAAAAGCTCGGTCTCAAACAACCCGAAAGCGGCATCGCCCGCTCGACCGGGGAAGCCCGGGCGGTTGCCGACAAACTCGGCTATCCTGTCGTCATCCGGCCCTCGTATGTCCTCGGCGGCCGCGGCATGGAAATCATCGCCGACGGCAGCGAACTGGACCGCTACATCACGCGCCTTGTCGCAACCTTGGAACAGGCGTCCGAACTCGCCGTGTCCGACAAACGCCCGTTGCTCGTTGACCGTTATCTGTCTGGCGCTGTCGAAGTCGACGTCGATTGCATTGCTGACGGCACGGATGCCTTCATTGCTGGCATCATGGAACACATCGAAGAAGCTGGCATTCATTCGGGTGATAGCGCCTGCTCATTGCCCGCCCATTCGCTTGAATCATCGATCATTGTCCGGCTCGAAAAGCAGACCAAGGACCTCGCTAAGGCGCTGGGTGTCGTCGGATTGATGAACGTGCAGTTCGCAGTCAAGGACAAGCAGATCTACATTCTCGAAGTGAACCCGCGCGCCTCCCGGACCGTGCCCTTCGTTGCCAAAGTCATCGGCCTGCCGGTGGCTGGCATCGCCTCACGCATCATGGCTGGTGAAAGCCTGGCCTCATTCAATCTCAAGCCGCCCAAGATCAAGCACGTCGCCGTCAAGGAAGCCGTCTTTCCGTTCGCCCGTTTTCTCGGCGTTGACCCGATCCTGGGCCCTGAAATGAAGTCGACCGGGGAAGTCATGGGTCTCGACACCGACTTTGCCATGGCCTTTGCCAAGAGCCAGATCGGCTCCAGCACCATTCTTCCAGTCAAAGGCACGGTGTTTGTATCGCTGCGTGAGGCCGACAAGAACGACGTCCTCGGGGCGATCCGCGATCTGTCTGAGATGGGCTTCAAGATCGTAGCGACGCGCGGCACGCGCCGGCATTTTGAGGCCCACGGCATTCCATGTGAGCACGTCAATAAAGTGCTTGAGGGCCGCCCGCACATTGTCGACATGATGAAGAACCGGGACGTGCATCTCGTTTTTAATACAACTGATGGCGCCCGTGCCTTGGCGGACTCCAAGGATATTCGGCGGACGGCCTTGATGAACCGCATTCCGTATTATACAACTCTGGCTGGCGCGCTGGCGGCGACCAAGGCGATTCGGGCCTTGCGAGCTGGCAGTTTGCGGGTAGCTCCGTTGCAAAGCTACTTCGCGCGTTGAAATATGCAGCGACATTGGCTGTGCAGGCTTAGCCCCGCACAACGGTGGCGCCGTATCCCTGCCGCAATCAAGCACTCAACTTGTGATCCGTCTCCTCGGCCACTCTCGGCCCAGCCAAGGTCTGATGCCATGATCCGCCTCGAACAGACTGTCCCGATGAGGACTTTTACCAATCCGCACAAACACTGACTTGTGCGGATTGGTGGCCGCGCGCCGCGATCAGAGCAGAGTGACATTGGCAAAGTGAGACGAAGCTGTTCGTGAAACGTTCAGCCGACTTCTAAATCCCACCAATCTAGGTGAGACTGATGTGGCGGCGGCAGCGGGAGCGCTAGCGCCGTCACTTTGACGTTGGAGATGACGCATGGAAAAGATCCCGATGACGATCGAGGGGTTCAAGGCGCTCGAGATTGAACTGCAACGCCTCAAATCCGAGGTCCGCCCGCTCATCATTGCGCAGATATCAGAGGCGCGTGCTCACGGGGACCTGTCGGAGAATGCTGAGTATCATGCCGCCAAAGAAGCTCAGGGCATGAACGAAGCTCGAGTCGGCGATCTCGAAGACAAGCTCTCCCGTGCCGACGTCATCGACGTGTCCAAGATGACCGGCACCACCGTCAAGTTTGGCGCGACCGTGACCCTCGAGGACGAGGACACTGGCGGCGTGGTCAAATATAAAATCGTCGGCGATGGCGAATCCAACGTCAAGGAAGGCAAAATCTTTCTTGGCAGTCCGATTGCGCGCGCGCTGATCGGCAAGAGCAAAGGCGAGAGCGTCGAAGTCACGACGCCGCGCGGCCCCAAGAGCTACGAAGTCAAAAAGGTCGAGTGGAAGTAATAAATCGGTCGAATGGCCAGCGGCCATCATGACGCGATCCTCGGGCGCATCATGGCCGCAGGTCACACCTGAAACAGCATCGCAAGGCTTGTCCAATTGCATGCACCGTGTCGTCAAATGCGGGCTGTGCCTCGCCGCTGGCATGGCAGCCGCCATCGTCGCGCCGTTACAGGCCCAAGATATCGTCACGGGCGACCGCTACCGGCAATCACCGGAAGTCCTTGCCAACTACCCTGACATTGCCATCGCTTTTGACACGCCAGCGCTCGCGCCCAATCGCACGACCCTGACAACTCAAAGCGAAATGGAGACCTATCTCCTCAAGCTCGCCAAGCTGTCATCTCCGATGGTGCTGCAAACGCTGACCACGACCCAGCTCGGCCGTGCCTTACCGATTCTCTATTTCACCAAAGAGCGGCTGATCGAACCGACCACCATCCGCGCGGCTGGTCGTCCGATCGTCTGGCTGATCGGCCAACAACACGGCAATGAACCAGCCGGCGGGGAAGCCATGCTTGCGCTGGCCAAGGCGTTGAGCGATGGCGAACTCCGGCCCCTGCTGGATCACCTGTCCATTGTCATGATCCCGCGTGCCAATCCCGACGGCGCCGCAGCCGATCAACGCGATACCGCAGCTCGCATGGACCTCAATCGCGACCACGCCACCATGGCACTCGCCGAGACCCGCGCACTCCACACCGCAATCCAATCCATGCCGCCTGACCTTGTTGTCGATGCGCATGAATTCTCGGTAGCCCAACGCTGGATCGAGAAATTCGGTGGCCTGCAAGCCGTCGATTTGATGGTCCTGGACGCGACCCACCCGATGGTCCCGGAAGCGACCCAAAAACTGGCCCAGGATCTCTTCGCGCCGGCCATCGAGCGCGCCGCGAAGGTGATGGGTCTCACCACCTTCCCCTATCACACCACGTCCACGCGCCGCGCCGATCGCTCTATCTCGATGGGGGGCAACGCCCCTGGCATCGGCCGTAACGCTTTCGGATTGATGGGCGCCGTCTCATTCCTACTCGAAACCCGTGGTGTTGGCATCGGCATGGAAAGCTATCAACGCCGCGTGGCAACCCACTATTTCGCGATCAAGGCCATCCTCGAAACGGCAGCGGCCAACGCCAACCGGCTGCAGGCCGCAGTCGCTCAAGCCCGCCGCAAAATGGCAATCCCGACGGGTAACATCATCATCGGTCACGTCGTCAATACCGAACCCATCGACTTGCCCATGATTGACCCCGCAACCGGCATACGGCGCACCACGGAAGTCTTGATGTCGAATAGCAAGGTCATCACCTTGACCGGCTACCGCCCGAGCCCAGCGGGATATGTGCTGTTGCCTGAGGCGCGAGGCGGAACAGCGGAGATTCGCCTTCTGGGCGCCAAAACGTGCACGGTTCGAGCGGCGATCGAGATTGACGCTGAAATGTTTGAAATCAGCGATCGCGGCACCGTTGATCGCCGGTCCATCAATCCGGACGCGGGCGTCAAAGCCACCATCCGCGCCGTCCGCGTCGCAATTCCCGCTGGTAGCCTTTACATACCGATGGCACAATCAGCCAGCAGCCGCATCGCGGCAGCCTTGGAGCCAGATGCGCCTGGCTCGTTCGTCGCCCTCGACGTCATCCGTGTGCCTATGGATCAGATTACTGTTCCCATCGTCCGTATCTTGCCCGGCTCCGAGTTGGCACTGGCGCCATCAACCGTGGAAGATACCGCGATCTGCGCTCGATAGGGCGCTCCAACCGACCAACACTCTTGCCCGAACCGGGGCGGACGGTTGTGTGTCAGCACGTGACTGTCACATCCGCTCCCGCGCGACCGGTCGCCGTTCCCACACCAAGACCGCAACCACGATCAACGCCAGACCGACGGCAAGCATCGCTATTTCCCGGACCGGCCTTGCACCGTAGAGGTTCGCGTGTGCCACCCCCGCCAACGCCCACAAGGTCGTGGCTCCAAACCAAAAATAAGCGTTCGCCCGCCGCAGTAAAATCACCGATAGTCCGGCGATGACGACCAGCATCAACGCTGAAAACATCGTCGGCGACAGGCCATTCGGCACCGCCTTGATCAAGCGCAGATAGGAACCGGTGTTCAAAATTGTTGCGGCCGCGAGCCATGCCGTGAGCAGCGCAAACAATGGCAATGTGACGATGCGGTCGAACGTATCTAAAACCGCGCGCATTGCCAGGGTACGGTAGAACGCGCGCGCAGCAAACCACAGGATCAGCCAGATTGTCGCCACCAGCAGCGGCCCATTGCCCTGAAATTGAGCGATCAGCATCCAAGCGCAATTGGCACCAAACGCGCCCGCAGCAGCCCATCCGATGCTCTGGTACAAAACTCCATCGCG
>JAYSUN010000047.1:0-2360 GCA_043719045.1 Hyphomicrobiaceae bacterium
GAAGAAGCGCGCGAAGCTCCAGGCCCCGGCGCCGCGCTTGCCGCCCTCGACCGGACCGCCCACCACATCGGCCCCGCCGTCGTGCTGACGACCATCGTACTTGCGCTTGGTCTTGGCGTGACGATGCTGTCGGATCTGCCGTCGCTGCGCTTGTTCGGGCGTCTGGCCGCGTTCTGCCTGTTCGCGTCCCTGCTCGCGCAGCTGATCATCCTGCCGGCCACGGTCGCGATCTATCGGCGCGTCTGGCCGCTGAAGCCTCGTGGCCCGTCGCGCCAAAATTGCTGAATGGCCGCGACTGCTTTCAATTTTGGCGCGACATCAGGGCCACGAGCAAAATCATGGGCTGAGTGTGGCGTTCATCGCGCCTTGGTTTGAGACCAGTCGAGCCGGAACACCGATCAACCAAGGCGCGACGCCACACTAGCGGGTGGCCAACGATGTTGTCAGCCGCGGCCCATGCGATCCACCGGCGACAAATTGAACTGGCAGAACCTCCTGCAGGGCCTTTGGATCGGCGCCACCGATGCGCTGGAGCAGTATCGATGCAAGTCGCCCGCCGACATCAGGCGTTGCGATTTGCATGCTTGAAAGCGGCGGACTGGTCAACAGGCCCGCCGGCAATGCATCATGCCCGATAACCGAGATATCGCGACCCACCACGAGGCCTGCCTGGCGAACGGCACTCATTGCGCCAATGGCAATCGCGTCGGTGGCGCACAACAAAGCCGTCGGACGGGGGGACCGCTCCAGCAGCTCGCTGGCCGCCAGCATGCCGGACGCCTCATCGAGCTGTGACACGGCCTCCATCGCGTCCCGTTCGAGGCCCAATTGCCCCATCGCCTTCTGCCATCCCAGCCGGCGCAGATTGGCAAAGTTGAGGTCAACCGGAGCTGCAATATGGGCAATCCGCGTGTGTCCCAGCTGAAACAAAGTGTGCGTCGCCGCCGCAAACCCCGCCTCTCCGTCGCCATCGACGTAGGCATGCGGGATGGCACCGTTGGTCCGGCCATAGGCGACGAACGGAAAGCCGTGCTGATCCAGGAAAGCAACTCGATCATCGCTGCACCGCGTGCCCACCAGAATGATCGCGTCGGCCCTGCGACCCTCAACGACCCGCCGCAAGGTGTCGATTTCTGCGGCCTGCCCCCGGCCCGGCAGCATGATCAGATCAAAGCCCGACCGCCCCAAATGAGTGTCGGCGTCAAACAGAGTTCTGACGATCGCTCCAAGACCGATGTGGTTGGCGCCAGACGGCAGCACCACGGCAACCGTATCAGCTTTGCGCTTGCGCAGTGAGCGGGCCGCAGCATTCGGCTGATAGCCCAACTCACGCGCCTTCGCTTTGACCCGGATCTTGGTCGCAGCCGAGACATCAAGCTTGTCGTCAAGCGCGCGCGACACTTGTGTAATCGATAAGCCCAGCGCCAGGGCAAGGTCTCTGAGAGTTAGCATTATTGCCCGATGCAGTGCTCTAGAGCGCTGTCCTCCTGACAAGAGTCAGGTGAAGCGAACTGAAGTCCTTGTTGGTCGCATTTTCTGCACCAAACCGGATCCCACTTTGGTGGACAATGCTCTGGGTCGATCCCATTCGCTTCAAATGATAAAATCATCCGAAACGTTTTGGCGATAGCAGCAGGGTGGCGCAATCGGTTTGCGCGGTCAATAGCGGTTGGTCGAACATTGCGGTTGGCCGACAACCGACTTTCGGCAGCTGCCCAACGAATGCCGACCTGGCTGCATTGCAGCCGCAGAGGATTGTGACGCCGCAGAGTTTTATCGCCGAACCGTGTAGCATACGTCAGCGATTTCTCCTTGGGGGTGGGCGGCTGATGTGGCGGATCTGGGCTGCAGCATTGATGTGGGGGCTGAACTGGCCCGCAGTGAAGATGATTCTCGCGACAGCTAGTCCGTGGACGCTCCGGGCCGCTGGCCTCACGTGCGGCGCGGTCATCCTGCTCTGCATCACGCGGCTGTCCGGACAATCCCTCCGCATCGCGCGCGCTGATTGGCTGACCGTGGGGGTCGCGAGCCTGCTCAATGTCGCCGGCTTCAACATCTTTGCCGTGTTTGCACAATTGTCCATGCCGACGTCACGCGCAGCGATCCTGACGTTCACGATGCCGCTTTGGGCTGCGCTGTTCAGCTGGCTGTTTTTGAACGAGAGGCTGGATCGTCTCCGGGCCATCTCGTTGACCCTTGGTGCCATCGGCATTGGCATATTGTCGATCCCTTTCTGGCCGGTGATCCAAGCCGGTGGTCTCCCGTTTGGCTTGTTTTACGTGATGGGGGCTGCGATCTCGTGGGCACTCGGCACGGTTTGGATGAAGGCCAGGCCGGTGGCCGCTGAGCCGTTGCCGACC
>JAYSUN010000461.1:0-10476 GCA_043719045.1 Hyphomicrobiaceae bacterium
CGGCGCTCGTGTTTGTGCATCCGTATGACGATCCGTTGATCATTGCAGGGCAGGGCACGATCGCGCTGGAAATGCTGACAGCGCAGCCCGACCTCGACACTTTGGTGATCCCGATCGGGGGCGGTGGTTTGATTTCAGGGATGGCCACGGCTGCCAAAGCATTAAAGCCGTCGATGCAGATCATCGGTGTGCAAGCGGAACTCTATCCGTCGATGTTCAACGCCATCAAAGGGCAGTCTCTGGCGATGCGCGGAGACACACTGGCTGAGGGTATCGCGGTCAAGGCGCCGGGAGTTATCACCACCGAGATCGTGCGGCGCCTGGTCGATGACATCGTGTTGGTGCGTGAGGATCAGCTGGAACACGCGGTGTCGCTGTTGATCAATATCGAAAAGACAGTGGTCGAAGGTGCGGGGGCGGCGGGTCTGGCGGCCATGCTCGCCAATCGCGCGCTGTTCAAGGGCCGCAACGTTGGCCTGGTCCTGTGTGGCGGCAACATCGACACGCGTCTGTTGGCTTCGGTTCTCACGCGAGAACTCGCCCGCGAAGGTCGACTTTCGCAGTTGACCATCGACCTCGTCGATCGTCCCGGCCAGCTCGCGCGCGTCGCCACCTTGTTGGGTGAGGCTGGTGCCAACATCGTGGAAGTCTCGCACCAGCGGACATTTTCGGATCTACCAGCCAAGGCCACGCTGCTCGAAGTCGTGATTGAAACGCGAGACCGCGTGCATTTGGATGAGACGGTTGCGAAGTTACGAGCCGCTGGTCTCGAGACCGAAGTCGTCAACAATCCGGGCGGAGCGCACTCGTGAAAATCCTCGGCCTGATCATACCGCAATCGCGATTGCGTTCGCTTGACGCAGCGATCACCGTTGCTGCCAAACGCGCCGGAGCTGACAGCGTCATCCTTGGGTGGACGGCAGTTTGTAAGCTGCTCAACAATAAGAATGCGGCGTTACCTAACTTTGACCCAACCGGCATTCACGCCAATGCGTTGGCTGATTTTGCGTTGGCCGCGTGACCACACACCGAACGACCAGGGGACGCACAATGGACAATTCACCGGCAGATATCTCACGTGCCGAATTGCTTGAGACCCTGCGAGTGCTCGAACGCAAAGTGCTTTGGCTCTCGTCCTATATGATCCATCATGCCAATCATGAACGCGAGGCGTTGGATGGGCTCAAGGTAGGCGGGCACCAAGCTTCGTCGGCGTCGATGGCTACGCTGATGACAGCCTTGTATTTTTATGTGTTGCGGCCGGAAGATCGCGTCGCAGTTAAGCCGCATGCCTCGCCAGTGTTTCACGCCATCCAATACCTGCTCGGCAATCAGACGCTCGACCAGTTGCAACGGTTTCGCGCGTTCGGCGGTGCTCAGAGCTATCCGTCGCGCACAAAGGATAAGGACGACGTTGATTTTTCGACGGGCTCGGTCGGTTTGGGCGTTGCCATGACCGGATTTGCCGCCATGGCGCAGGAGTATGTGCACGCCAAGGGCTGGTCTGCGGACTGGCCCAAAGGTCGCATGATCAGCCTGATGGGTGACGCGGAAATCGATGAAGGTAACATCCACGAAGCGTTGCTCGAATATTGGAAACACGGCCTCACCAAAACCTGGTGGGTGGTCGACTACAACCGCCAAAGCCTCGACTCGGTCGTGTCCGATCAATTGTTCACGAAGGTACAAGGCTCGTTCAAGAACCTCGGTTGGGAGGTGATCCCGATCAAGTACGGGCGACTGCTCGAGGCTGCTTTTAAACAACCAGGCGGTGTTCATCTTGAAGCCTGGATCGACGCTTGTCCGAACCAGATCTACTCAGCTCTGGTGTTTGAAGGTGCCAAGGGTTGGCGGCGGCAACTGGAAGCCGATCTGCTGCGGCATCCCGACACGCTCGCGTTGATCCGCGGGCTGCCTGATGAGCAATTGGCGCGGCTGATGACCAATCTCGGCGGCCACGATCTCGATAGCATCCTCGCGGCCTTCGAGAGCGCTCCGACCGATCGTCCCGTGTGCTTTATCGCCTATACGATCAAGGGGGCGGGGTTGCCGTTTCAGGGGCACAAAGACAATCACGCGGGCCTGATGACCAAGGCGCAGATGCAGGAGTTCCGAGTCCGTCACAACATCAACCAAGGTGACGAGTGGCAGCCTTTCGCCGGTATCGCTGATGCATCAGCCATCAAGGCGTTTCTGCGTGAGGTGCCGTTTAGCCAAAAGGGCAAACGTCGCTTTGACGCTCCAAAGATCTCGGTGCCAAAGCTGGTCATGCCGGAGACCAAGGGCGAAGCGACAACCCAAAGCGGGTTTGGTAAAATTCTTGATGAGATCGCCAAGGCGGGTGGCGCCCTCGCGGATCGGATCGTCACAACATCGCCCGATGTGACCGTGTCGACCAACCTCGGGCCTTGGGTCAACCGGCGCGGGCTGTTTTCAATGCAGAACCGCGACGATGTTTTCAAAGAACGCGGACTGCAGAGCATGCAGAAATGGGACATGTCGCCACGAGGCCAGCACATCGAACTCGGCATCGCCGAGATGAATCTATTCCTCAATCTGGCAGCCCTCGGTCTGTCGCATTCGCTCTTCGGCGAGCGGTTGATTCCGATTGGCACACTGTATGATCCGTTCATCATGCGCGGGCTCGATGCGTTGAACTACGCGTGCTACCAGGACGCTCGTTTCATCGTGGTCGGCACACCATCCGGTCTGACGCTGGCACCCGAAGGCGGTGCGCATCAGTCGATTTCGACCCCGCTGATTGGCATGGCGCAGGACGGTCTCGCCGCGTTCGAGCCCGCCTATGTCGATGAACTCGCGGTCATCATGGACTGGGCCTTTCGCTATCTGCAACGTGATGGCCTGAGTGAGTTGCCAGACAGTGAAAAAACGACGCGTTGGTTACGTGATGAAAAGGGCGGCTCGGTGTATTTGCGGCTCTCGACTCGGCCGCTGGCGCAACTGCAGCGGCCGATGACGCCGCAATTGTGCGACGATATCATTCAAGGCGGGTACTGGTTGCGGAAGCCGGAGGCGGGAACCAGCCTGTGCCTCGTGGCCATGGGTGCCGTTATGCCCGAAGCCATTGAGGCCGCGGGCTTGTTGGCCGAGGATCGGCGCGGTATCGGCCTGTTGGTGGTGACGTCAGCCGACCGATTATCCGCGGGGTGGCACAGCGCGTCGCGGGCTCGCGAACGTGGTGATCGATCCGCTATCGCGCATGTCGAACACCTGCTCGATGATCTGCCGCGCGATGCCGCAATCATCACGGTGTGTGATGCTCACCCAGAAACGCTGTCTTGGATCGGTGGCGTGGTTGGGCATCGCGTTCGCGCCCTGGGCCCTGAACACTTTGGCCAATCCGGCAATATCCATCAACTCTACGCTCATCATGGTTTTGGCGTTGATGGCATCCTTTCAGCAGCGGAAGGGCTTGGCGGCCGGCGCGTGCGTTACCGGCTGCGCGAGTGATACCGAACCGGAAAAGTTCCGACCGGTCCTGCCGCTGACCGCGTGTCGGCACGCGCAAGCAAGACACGACTGGGGCCAGTCCGCACCAGCGACAGCGTCAAAACCTCCGCGCGCCGGTGTGGCCTGGCTCGAAGCGCTGATTTGGTCGATGATTGCTGCATGCATCTTTACGGGTCGGACGTTTCTGCATGCGCGGCAAGACGGGCCGAATGTGGATCCGCCGCAGTCGTCGGTTCAGGTCGGGGGGCCGGTCATAGGCAATGCGCATCTGCTTATCCGTCTACGCCTTTGCGCTCCGGGGCACGTGCGGCAATGACCTGTTCCGCGAGGCGGCCGGTCAACTCGGACAAATGGTGGAAGCGGGCCGAATAGGTGCCGACGCCGGCCGTCGCTGAGCGCAGATCAACGATCAGGTCGGCCATTTCACTCTCGGGTAAACGCGCTTGCACGAGATCCCATCCGGTCCAGCCGTCACGTGCATCAAAGCCGAGGATCTGCCCCCTGCGTTGGGCGATGATTGCGTTGACGCGCGACGTCGCCTCGGATGGGACGGCAATCTCGACCGCCATGACCGGCTCAAGCAGCACCGGTTGACACTTCGGCAGGCCTTCGCTCATGGCCAGTCGGCCCGCCTGACGGAAAGCCATGTCGGACGAGTCGACCGCGTGATATGAGCCCTCAAGCAGGGTGACGCCGACATCGACCACTGGAAAACCAAGTGGGCCGCGCTGCAGGTAGTCGGCGACGCCAATTTCGACCGATGGGATGTACTGCTTGGGCACCGTGCCACCGTGGATTTTATCGCTGAACTTGAAGCCCTCACCTCTGGACAACGGCGCAATCGCGATAACAACATCGCCGAACTGTCCGTGCCCGCCAGATTGCTTCTTGTGCCGGCCACGGACTTCGGTCGCCACGCGGATGGTTTCCTTATACGCCACCTCGCGCTTGTGTGCTTTGGCTTCAATGCCATACTTGCGCCGAAGCCGTTCCAGCGCGACCCGCAAATGCATTTCTCCCTGGCCCCACAGGACGATCTGATGCGTGTCCGTGGCGAGCTGAAGGATCAGCGACGGGTCTTCTTCGACCAGTTTGATCAAGGCCGCGGATAACTTCACCTCATCTTTGCGTTCTTTGAGTGCGATGGCCTGACCATAGACCGGCTCGGGTTTGACCAGCGGCGCCGCCTGGATGGTGCCATTGCGTTCAGCCGTCAGTGTTTCACCGGTGCCGATTTTATCGAGGCGGCCAAACGCGACGGTATCTCCGGGCAGGGCAGTGCCGCGTTTGCGCACTGTCTCACCGATCAACGAAAAGACGCCGGAGACGCGT
This sequence comes from Hyphomicrobiaceae bacterium, assembly GCA_043719045.1. Lineage (GTDB taxonomy): Bacteria > Pseudomonadota > Alphaproteobacteria > Rhizobiales > Hyphomicrobiaceae > JABFRJ01. The sequence goes on from JAYSUN010000461.1 coordinate 4,804, forward strand.
TCATCTTGACCGGCTCCACGCAGGACGGTGCCGTCGCCGAACTCGCCGGTCAGGATCCGTACGATGCTCATTTTGCCGCCATGCGGGGTGTGAATCGTTTTGATCACTTGGGCTGCCGATTTGGCGTTTTCGAGTTTTAATCGGCGTGCGGTCTGGTCAACCGAGGGCGCCTCATGTCGTAGGGCTTTGAGCAAGCGGATAATGCCATTGCCATTTTGGGCCGAGCCCAGAAATACCGGGCAAATCAAACCATCGCGCAACTCCTTCGCCAGATCTTCGAACACCCGGTCTTTCTCGGGAAGGGTATCGGACAGCAATTGCTCCATGAGGGCATCGTCATGATCGGCCAACTGCTCCAGCATTTGGAAGCGGGCTTCATGCTCGCGACTCTGCAGGTCAGGCGGCACAGCGATCATCTCGGACGGCGCGTGCGGGCGATACACGAAGGCGCGCTCGGATGCCAAATCCACATATCCGGTTGCCACGCCATCCTTCCAGATTGGGATCTGGCGGAGCACCAGTGGCTTTCGGCTGGCCGGCTGCAACATCGGCAGGATATCGCGCACGCGGGCATCAAATGTGTCGATTTTGTTGAGGAAGAGGATGTGGGGAATGCCGCGATCCTCCAGTGATTTGAGGATCACCTGCAATGCTGCCACGCGCTTCTCATCCGGTTCGCAGACCACGACGGCTGCGTCGCAGGCTGTCAGTGCGGCTGTGCTGTCCATTTGGAATTCAATCGACCCGGGGCAGTCGATAAAGGTGAAGATATCATCGAGAAAACTTACGTCGGCGACGTTGAGTTCGACACTCATGCCGTGAGCGCGGGCCTCGGGGGAGGCGTCACCCGTTGTATTTTTATCAGCTGTGGTGCCTTGGCGGGTGATGGCGCCGGTGCGCGCCAAGATGGCTTCCAACAGGGTGGTTTTGCCGGATAGGTAAGGTCCGACGATGGCGATACATCTGGACCGTCTGGCGGTTGTGCCATTCCGGTCCGTGACGCCTCTCGAGCCTGGGGTTGAGCCCATGCTAATCCTCCTAACTTCTTGCAAGTTATTGCTTGCATTGCTTTTTTCAAACGCAGGAGAGAGCTGGCGCATGCGCACGCCGGTCGGCGCACCCGCGCCTGAACCAAGGGCGCGTCGAAATCCATGTGTGCGCTATTGTCGCGGACGATGCAAGCCACAATGTCGCCGAGTGGCAAACACGGCGCCGAAATCGATCAGTGGCCGTATCGGTTAAAAATAACCTTAACTGTTAAGGTGTGACAGCAACGCCGCGAGATCAGTCAAGTCTATAGCGGTGTTGTATTTTTTTGTTTTGATCGCGAGTTTATTTACCACAATCGGCCGATTTGGCCTGTTCCGGTGCCGTGTTATCTTTTGGGTATGCTTCAGGATTCAATCAACGCTCGCTCACGGCCGCAGCGCTTGCAAAATCAACGCACCGAGACGCACACAACGACAACGACAGGGACGATCTCCCGGACAGTCCCTGCCGCGTCTGATTCTCAAACAATCGCTGACTTATGGTTTCTTGCCTGCGTCTGCTGGGCCCGTCTCACGATAGGTCTTCAGCAAGTCTGCAACTTTGGTTTTTTCAGCGTCACTGCAGGCGTTGGCTTTGGGAGCGCCCAACTTTGGAGTGTCCAGCACAACTTCCTTGCCGCCGTCGGTATCGCCCTCTTTGGCAATCACTTTCACGCCGCCGGTCATCAGCATGACCGTGAACAAATGCAGCTGATTGATGAACATCAACTGCTGATCGGTCCACTTTTTCTTGGCCTGTTCACGGCTCATGAGTGTCGCGTGATTGGCGCTTTGCTCGCCCTCAAGTCCGCACATCTGTGCGCTGGCGCTCATGCGGCCGACACGGATGACTTCCCGCGCGACGTCGACAGGCACCATGTTCTCTTGTGGCTTGTTGAGGTCGACAATGACTTCCTTGCCGTTGTTCGTGAACTTCGGGAGCATCAGTGTCCAGGCATAGGTCATCATGGTCTGAACGGACTTGTCGTTCAACTCTTTGCTTTGCGCAAAGGCCACCGAAAGCGGTAGAACCCCGACCAATACAGCTCCGGCCGCAACCGCTGCCAATCCATGTTTCAAACGTTTCATAACGAATTGTCTCATCCGATCATGCCCCTCAAAGTGTCCAGCTGTCGGCGTTGTTCGAGCCACGCCCAAAAGCCAGCGGCAATAGCCACTCGGCCAGGCTCCAACAACGTTCCCCCTTCAGTCGATTCTGATTCTGTTGCTTCCGCCGGCGGTAGACCTCCCTAAGGTCCACATCCGCATCAGTTACCCTTGCGGCATCGGTCGGTCGAAAACGCGGCAAGACTAAGGCACAGTCCACGACGCGAACGCCGCAGTTGTATCTTTGTGCCAGCCGGCACCCCGCAATCCACAACCAAGCCGTCGTTCGTCAGCCTCAACTGGAGTTCAGCCAACGCCAATTCTATCTCACGACGCCAATTCTATCTCACGACTAAGTCTTTCGGCGCGGGCCTTTGCCAAGGACCAAGGCCTTGATGATCCCGCGCAACGTCCGCACTTCCTGTTCGCTCGCTCCCAAGCGGGTGAACATGGTGCGTAGGTTTTGCACCATGGTTAGGCGTTTTTCGGGCGGGTTGAAGAAGCCACTGTGTTCGAGTTCGCTTTCGAGATGCTCAAAGAAGCCGAGTAATTGCGCTTTATCGGCCGGCAGAAAGCCACGGGCTTGGTCGCCGGCGGTCTTGGGGCTTTCGTAGGTGGTGACGCGGCCGAGCGACGCGGCTGGGTCCAGCTTCATCCATTCGTATGACAGCAGCAAGACCGCCTGCGCGATATTCAGGGACGCAAACCGGCTCTCGACCGGGATCATGACGAGGGCGTCGGCGTTAGCGACCTCATGGGTTTCAAGTCCATTGCGTTCACGCCCGAACAGCATTCCGACGCGTTGGCCCTCTTCAATCCGAAGGCGCATTTCGGCGACTGCCTGTTCGGGCGTCAGCACCGGCTTGGCTAAGTCACGCTGACGCGCGGTTGTCGCACACACCCAGTTCAGATCGGCGAGTGACTCTTCAAATTTATCATACGGCTGCGCCTCGTCGACGATGAAGGTCGCGCCGGACGCAGCGATCCGCGCGCGTTCGTTGGGCCAGCCGTCACGTGGTTTGACAAGTCGTAATTCTTCCAACCCGAAGTTGGCCATGGCCCGCGCGACCATCCCGATGTTGTCGGCTAACTGCGGTTCGACCAGAATAACGGCAGGCTTCAGCTGGTGTGCCCGTGTCGGCGCCGCCTGCCGCGAGCGCACGCCATGGCGGAGTTTGCGCAATACGCGACGCGCCTCAAACCAGAGTTCGGTGCCTGACCAGGACTTGGCCAACGCATCCAGGGAGGTGATGTGCAACGTTTCCTGGCCTTGGCCTGTCAACGTCAATCCACCCTCCGCAATGATGGCCCTGTGCGCGATCACAAACTCATCCAACGTCGTCAATGCCAAAGAGTCGGTGCGCCGCTTGCAGCCCGGACAGGTCGCGTTCACTGGCGCGCATTGCCGTTCAGCGCAGTAAATCAGAATTGGTTCGAGCGTCTCGCGCGTCAGCCCCGTTTCAGCCAACGCCTCCAATCCCGCATCGATGGTCTTGTCGTGACAGGTCCGCACGATCTCCGCGACGACCTTCCCCGCCACGACGGGCGTCATATGACCGTTCAGATTTAGAATGCTGACAGGTGTCACGGCCGCGTTGATCCTCAAATCTCTGGGCATCCGGCTGCCTTGCTGGTCGCACGCTGTGGCAAGCGCTCAGGCGACATGACCGGTCTAACCTCGCCCGTTTCTCTCTGGTTGCCAGTCCCCGACGCGAAACCGAATCGTGTCCCCAGAACATTCTCAACCTCGAGCACCCCACGCAACATAGTCCGGGTTGCGGAAATTCTCATCGGCCTTGCCATAGCGCAGCGGGACGCCGTCGAAAGTCGTCACCCGCCCGCCGGCCGCCAGCAACACGGCTTGGCCGGCGGCCGTATCCCACTCATTGGTTCGCCCAACGCGTGGATAGACGTCGGCTTCGCCCGCAGCGATCAAACAAAACTTCAGCGATGATCCTGCACTTCGCCGCTCGGCGATGGTGAGCGTGGCGAGAAACGCCTCCGTCGCCTCGTTCATGTGTGAGCGGCTGGCAATCGCGGTCAAGCCAGCTGCAGGCGCAACGCGGGCGTGGATTGGTTTTGCCCCGGCCTCGGCCAGGGTTGCAGCGGGGCTGTCCGGCGCGATCATTGTGCGCACCGCTGCTTGAGGGCCCTTCGTGACAAAGAAATCATGCGTTGCCGGTGCGTACACCAGCCCGAACACGGGCACGCCCCGATCGATCAGTGCGATGTTGACGGTGAACTCGCCGCGTCCACCGATGAATTCGCGCGTCCCGTCCAGCGGGTCGACCAGTAAAAATACGTCCCCGATCAACGGCTTTTGCCCCGCGGCCATAGCCTCTTCCGCGATCACCGGGACGCTCGGCGCTAAGCGGTTGAGTGCTGCAATGATCACCGCTTCAGACTCTTGGTCGGCAACGGTCACGGGTGATGCGTCGGCTTTCGTCTCGATGGCCACGCCGCGCCGAAAATAGTGCATTTGCACCCGTCCAGCTTCCAGTGCCACTGGCAGCAACGCGTCGGCAAACTGCGCGTGCCGCATTCCAATGCCGGCCAGTGTCTCTGTCATTGATGTCTGCCTAGAGCATTGTCCGGTTAAGTGGAGTCCGGTTGACCGAAGAAGATGCGATCCATGAAGAGTCTAGAGCGCTTTCATGAGCCACGTCATGTGGCAATCGCTCCAGTCCCACCGCATCTTCGCACCGTCCTTGCGCCTGCAACTGCTAAAAATCAACCGTGACTCAAAAAGCATAGATGTGCCTTAACCCTGCCGCAATGTTGACCGGAACATCAATGTTCGGCTTGGCAAATCAGTTGATGTGCGGTTACCTGTTGATAGCTGACTTCGTTGATCATTTGTTGCCCGCAAATACTACGAAGCTGGTTCTCACCACCACCCAGACTGCCTTGACTGCGAGCACGCACCCCGCGCCCGCCAACCATTCGGGATTCTGCCTCATGACCGCCCACCCCACGGACCTCGAGATTGCGGCTCTGATCTCGTCAAAGATCTGTCATGATGCCATCAACCCGGTTGCAGCCATCACGCATGGCCTGCAAATGCTTGACGACGAAGACGACGTTGAGCAGCAGAAGTTCACCATTGAAATGATCCGGAACGTGACTGCGCAGGCCTCGGCGCGGATCGAATTTGCCCGCCTTGCTTTTGGCTCATCGGGTTCATCTACGTCCCCGCTGGATATCAGCAAAGCCGAGGACGTTGCCACGCGCTACGTCAGCCCGCAGTCGCCGATGTCGAAGAACAAGCATCGCCTGACCTGGAACGTCCCACCAGTTATCCTGGAAAAAGATAAAGGTAAACTGCTGCTCAACTTGATTGCGACGGGTATTTCAGCACTGGCTCGCGGCGGCGATATTGATGCTGCCATGACCGGTACGGCCGACAAGCCAACTTTCGCAATTCGCTGCAAGGGCACGAATGCCAAGCCACCGCAACATCTGGTCGATTTTATTGCTGGCAACGAGCCGGATCTCGACGCTTTGAACATCCAGGCCTACTATGTCCACCGCCTCGCCC